>JBGPFL010000371.1:0-5614 GCA_041483295.1 Blastocatellia bacterium
TCAGCTCGACACGATTCGCGATGAGGCGGGATTCAAGAAGATTGTTGAAGAGTTAAGACAAAAGCGTTGACCATGTTTTCTCGCTAGGAACATGCTCGCCGAGCGACGGGGATCCATGTATCTCGCATGCGACGCCTTGACGCTTAGGTTTCATTTTGCGACTCTTTTGACGGTGTTGCCCTGCCTGAAATAACTTTGGAGTATGAGCAAAGGAGGGTAGCAACTTGAGAAGATCTCTCATCCTAGCCCTGATCTGCATAATGTTTTCATCACTGAGTGTAGCTTCACAAACGCGCCGTGGCCGTACCTCGAAACGCAGCGGGCGTCCTTCAACGTCGTATGCTGAAAAAGAACAAGCCGAAATCCGCGCCGGCCGGGAGCGGATCGCCGCACAGATCAAGGCTCTAACACAGTTCCTCTACCTGTTTGCGGGCGTCTCGAAGGGAATCGAAAATGCTGAGCTGGCCAACCGCAATCGTGAGGTGTCATCGGTCTCTTTGTCTGTCGAGCAGATCGAGCGAAACAAGGCGAAAGTGAGAGACAGCATCAGGAACGTGCGTGCGGGGCTGGAAGGGCTCGAGTCGAGTTTTCGTACTAATCCGGCTTTGCAGAGCTACTACCCTAACCTGGCGGGCCTGGCAAAGTTGGGCCAGACGGCTGAGAGTCAAGCGGGATCCAGCAACTTCGATCAGTCGGGTAGAACGCTGATCATGGCGGTGAATAAACTTGCGGACGCGCTTGTGGCGCTTCGCTGATCGATGCCACAGGTCGCGGGACTATTTGCAATTATTGACACCAACAGGAGCCTCTCTTCATAAACAAGACGGCGTCCTTCAATGCATCACTGTCGGCTCTGTTTGGGGCGCGCTTTGAGATGAGAGGAGAGCCTTCTGCGCGCCGGTCCAGCGCTCGACGTGCTCGCGGTAGGCGCTGACTCGCTCCGGATAGAGACCAGAGAGATCCTTCGACTCCGATGCATCCTGGCACAGATCGAACAGTTTCGAGCGACCCGAATCCAATTCGTAAAGGTACTTCCAGCACCCATCGCGCAGTCCCATCAAGCTCAAAGAATAGTCGGTGTAGAAGAGAGCCATTCCCGGCTTGCCCGCCAGCGCGGTCTCACCCTGATATCCGGACGGTGACTGTAACCCGAGTAAGTCGAGGACTGTGGGCGCCGTGTCGATGAGACTGATGGTCCCGCCGACGCGCACCTGGTCGTTGACTAGTCCCGGCGCCGCAATCAGATAAGGGACGTGTATGTTCTCCTCGTACAGGAAGAGCGAATGTCCGTAATTTCCGTCATGCTGGCCGAAAGCCTCACCGTGATCGCCGAAAATGACAAACAGCGTACGGCCCTCCAGTCCCCGCACGCGCAGGCCCTGGATCAGGCTGCCGAGTGCGCCGTCGGCATAGTGCAGCGCGTTCAGATAGCGATCGGCCTCGGCTCGCTCGGGGAAAGGTCCCTGCTCAGGCGTGTCATAAGGATGATGCCCTGCGATCGGCAGGTAGGTGAGAAAGAAACGCTCGCCTTGCGCAAGCGAATCGATCCAGGTGAGGGCTCGGCTCACCGTGGATGGCTCATCCACGCCGAAGCTCGATTCGAAATGGCCGCCGATCGCCCCCGCGTCTTCCAGAATCTCGTAGCCGCGATTTGCTACCACAGCCTCCATCCCCAGGTACATGAATCTGCCCGAGTGAAAAAGCGCGGTGCGGTAGCCTGCTCCCTTGAGCACGGCGGCAAGCGATGGAGTCGTCACCTGCGCGTAGCTCTCACTCGCGGTATCCATCGCGGGATAACGGGCACAGAGCACCGAAAAGAGGCCCTTGATACTTTCGGGATAGACCGCATAGGCTCGCTCGAAAACGAGAGCGCTGCGAGCGAGGTCCGTCAGATTGGGCATCGGGTCGCGGCTTGCGCCGTACGGCTGCAGATACTGCGCTCCGGTCGATTCGAGCGAGACCAGGACAACATTGCGGTCCGCGGCAGCGCCTTTCCAGCGGGACAGGTCTTCGCCCGTTGAGTGGACGCCAAATGGGCTCGCCCGCCACTGTTCATGGGGTTCGACGTCAGAGGCGCGCGCATAGATTCGCGGGAGGGCGGTGGTGGCGAGCGCCATGATGGCATTGCGACCGCGACCCAGCGTTTCGACTCTGGAAGTTGCGAGCGGGCCGAGCAGCACAAACAGCAGAACCGGGATGATCAAAGATCTTTGACGCTTCGGGCCAACCCGGCGTAGAAGCAACGGAAGCGCGATGCCGGCCGCAACGACGGCGGACATCGCCGCCAGGTTCCGCGGGGTGGCATGATGCCTGATCGAATCCGAGAGCGCCCCGCCCGCAGCTCCAAGCATCGGCCATGTCAGAGGCGAGGAGAGCACAAGCGCGACCGGAACATTTATCGCCACGTAGCCAACCGCTGCCCCGTAAATCACCCAACCGAACCACTCTCTCCCGATCGCCCGATCAAACAACGCGAACGTACCCGCTACCAGCAGGTCCTGCCAGAAATAGGCGATCGGGGTCCAGCCCGAGAGCTCAATCGGGCGCCCCATTAGGATGATCAGCTTCGCTACTATGAAGACGCCGAGCAACGCGAGCGCTCTCATCGCCTCACCATGTTCAGGCGTTTCAGCAACCGCCACGAGATGACCGCGCTTGCTCCCCGCGGCCGCCAGATCCAGTCATGCACAAGCACGGCCTCAGCGGGCGGACGCCGGTAGATCGCTGTGCGGTCCCCCGAGAACGCTAGCGGGATCACAAGCAAATCGAAACCACACGGCGTCCCTGACTCGAAACGTTCGTTGATGAATTCCACCTCTCCGACTACAAAGGGGCGCGCGATGGCCAGGTTCCTGGCGCTCAGGTCGATAATCGCGAGGCTTGCGCCGGGGAGGAGCCGCTTCAGAATCATTGCCGTGCGCGGAAACAGTCCGCCCCCTACGATCCCGACCCGGCGCACGGGCGGCAAGTCAGCCAACAACCGCCGCAGAGCCGCCTCGTGCCGTTTGAGCACGAAGCGTTGCAGGGTGGGCAAGCGAAGGACCAGCCGCTCAAGCGCACACAGGTTCACCAACTCCAACCAGCGCAACACCGCGGGCCACCTACTCGCGCTCGCCTCCGATGCCTTCGCTCGGGGCAAGTCCTGCCAGTGCATACCAGGATGCGTGTGATGCTCGACGTGGTATCCGTCGTTAAAGAACAAAAAGTTATAGAGCCAGCCGTAGTGACTGACCGTCCCTCGGGCGTGCTCGTAGTGTCCCTGCAAATAGCACAGCCCCAGACCGATTAGAAATCCCGGAATATAGACGGCCAGCATAAAGGAGGGAGCGAAGACGAGCAGCGCTCCCCACAGCACGATCACTGCGCCACAGTCGAGCGGCGCCAACCCCAAGTCAAATCGGTCCCGCGCCCCGTGATGCGCGAGATGACGCGCCCTCCAGAAGGATTGCGGAAAACCGAGCAGCAGGCTGAGGTAACACGAGAAGGCCGCGTTCAATGCGCGCGGCCGAAAAAACGGCCGGTGGATAAAGTGGTGCGATATTGTGTTCGCATTCCACCAAAGGAGGACTGCTACGAACGCGATCGTGGGCAGGGCCAGAAGCAGACCGCCGTGCGCAAATGCGAGCACAACGAACAGCGAGTCCCAGCTGGCCCATTTCGCCTGCCGGAGCAGGCGCGCCGCTATCATTGCCGCTCCTTCGGGAGCGACTTGAGATCGCGGATCGGCCCGTAGTCGCTATTCCGACCGCCCATCTTCGTGATGCCCGAGGCGACCGGATAGACATCCGCGTCGGCCGGCGTGTCGGCCGCCTTACGCAAGCGGGTCGGCAGGGACCTGCTCCCGAAGCCGACTATTTCGCCCGTACCGGCGACCGCCTTGAGATCGGCCCATTCCTTGAGGCACACATCCTCCTTGCCCGGCTTTAGTGAAAAATAGAGATAGCCTCGTTGCGCCGGGTCATAACTGTTGTAATCCTGCTTGCTCGCGAGCGCAAACGCACCCCAGATCTGAATACGCTCGGGCGCGGTCGCGTTCGGCTCGAACACTACTTTGTCTATGCGCGCATAGACGCCCGTCCAGTCGGAATAGGCGTCTGTCTTCAGGGTAAGCACGAAGAGTGAGAAACAGGCGATGAGCGCCGCGATGGTTCTGCGTCCCATAAGCAAGAGTCTCCTTTCAGTGATTTGCCTTTTAGACGGAGAGCGGGCCGAGTTTCTTCCCTGAGATTGAAAAGGCTGTTTTCGTTGTCCGAATGTCGTGTTCCCGCCGGACAGAGGCCTGGGTACGCACGCTTCCAGCGTGCAGCATCCGGAGGTACGCACGCTTCCAGCGTGCAGCATCCGGAAGTCCGCACGCTGGAAGCGTGCGTACCCAGGCCGTCTCGAACCTCTGGACGTCATCCGATCTTCAGATATATGCTCTGAACATCCCACGCTCTCAAAGGTGAAAAGGAGATGCACAGATGAATGTGATGTCTCGTATGCCTCAGCCGCCAGAGAAGAGTTCGATTGCCGAGGGCTCTCGCTTCTCCGCTTTCGCCCGCATCCGTCGCCGTTTGGCCTGGCAGGTCGGCGTCCCGGCGTCAGTCCTGGCGCTGGCCTTGATCGTCGCGGCGGCAGCATCTGGCCCCCAGACCTCCTCGCGTCCGCCGGTACTGCCCGAGAGCTTGTCGGCCGCGGAGTTTTCTCGGCTGATCCGCGACCTCTCCGAGGAGGGCGGATATTTTCGCTCCGATAATTTCACTTCCAACGAGACTTCTTATCTGCACGTGGTGGACAAGCTGCGCGAACTAGGCGCTACCGGAGGGGCCTATCTTGGCGTCGGGCCGGAGCAGAATTTCACTTACATAGCGAAAGTGCGCCCACGCATAGCCTTCATCGTCGACATCCGCAGACAGGCGATGATTCAACACTTGATGTTCAAGGCTATCTTTCATCTCGCTTCAAATCGCGTCCAATACCTGTCCCTTCTCTTGAGCAAACCCTTGCCCAAAGAGAAGGCTCCCGCAGCCGACGCTTCGGTGAATGAAATACTCGCCTTCTTCACCCAGGCTTCGGCAGACGATCGGGCGTACACGGCAAATCTGGCCGCGATCCGTAAAGCGATCAAGGATGACTTTCAGATCTCGCTCTCCGAAGCCGATCAAACCAGCCTGGACTATGTGTACAAGAACTTCCGCAACGATGGTCTGGAGATCGCATATCGAATGGATGGCATGCGCGGCGGCTTCTTTCCCAGCTTGAAAGATCTCATCGCTCAGACCGATCAGAATGGAAAGCTCGGCAACTTCCTTGCAACGAAAGAGGACTACGACTTCGTGCGCGACCTGCAGCGCAAAAACCTCGTAATTCCTGTGGTCGGCGATTTCGGGGGTAAGAAGGCGCTGGCGGCTGTCGGAGATTATCTGCGCAAGAACAGTTTTACGGTTACGGCCTTCTACACGTCGAATGTGGAGCAGTACCTGTTCCAGGGCGGATCGTTTACCGGCTTCGCTGAGAACGTGCGCAAGCTGCCGATCAACGAACGTAGCCTCTTCATCCGCGCCGTCCCCAATACCCGCTTTTCACATCCGGCCCAACTGCCGGGTCATCGCTCCACGACAATATTGGAACA
>JBGPFL010000372.1:0-5612 GCA_041483295.1 Blastocatellia bacterium
GACCGTTAAGGCTGTCAGGACCGCTAAGGCTCTCAGGACCGCTAAGGCTCTCAGGACCGCTAAGGCTCTCAGGACCGCTAAGGCTCTCAGGACCGCTAAGGCTCTCAGGACCGCTAAGGCTCTCAAGACAAAGGTCAGCAAACGACCAGTAGTTGCCAGAACTGCTGTGAAGGCGAGCCGGCTCCTTCCCAAGCCGCTTCCGCCGCCGCCCAAGAAGCCGCCGACCGCTAACGCTCTGGCCGCTGTTCGTGCATTTGAGCAGGCATTGAGGGTCTTCAATCGCCACGGATATGCCGAGGCCCGCACGGCTTTTGACTCTCTCCTCGAAAAGTTTCCCGATCAGGCTGAAGTCACTGCGGGAGCACGCACCTATCTGGCTATTTGCGAGCAGCGTCTGAGCCGCGCGCCTTCCGTTCCTCGCGACGCCGAGTCTCTTTACGATCAGGGAGTGTTTCAATTCAACAAGGGCAACACGCGCGAGGCCATCGATCTGTATGACAAGGCTCTGCGCGCCGACCCGCGAGCGGACCACGTATGGTATTCGCTGGCGGCCGCCTATGCCCGCCAGACGGACTCGTCAAAAGCTCTGGACGCTTTGCGCCGAGCGATCGGTATCCGATCAGTTCACCGCTCTCATGCCAGGCGCGACCTGGATTTTGCCGGCCTCCGAACCAACCATGACTTTCAGCAACTCACGGGCTTTGGCTTCGACCTTCTGGACGAGTAGATCAATGTGTGAGCAGGGTTGTTCTTGATGACAAAGGCAGTCTCTGGTTTGCGAATTGTGTCCATCGGTGGAGGCACCGGATTGTCGACTCTGCTGTCGGGGCTTAAGGCCTATGTCGGAGCCGAAGATCTCGAAGCCGATTCGATCGAGACGCTGACCGCGGTCGTTACAGTGACCGATGATGGTGGAAGCTCCGGCCGATTGCGCGAGGAGTTTCAAATCCTGCCGCCTGGGGACATTCGAAACTGCATGGTGGCGCTCGCCGAGGATGAACACCTCCTGACCAGGCTCTTCCAATACCGGTTCGAGTCCGACGGTGATCTATCAGGCCACAGCTTCGGAAACATCTTCGTAGCAGCGCTCGCAGGTGTGACGGGAGATTTCCTTGAGGCCATCAAGGTGAGCAGCGAGGTCCTTGCGATAAAGGGCCGCATCTATCCGTCCACTATTGAGGATGTAACCCTGCTGGCGGAGGTCGAAGATGGCCGGATCCTCCGGGGCGAAACCAGAATAGTTGACTCTCGGTCGCGCATAAAGCGACTGTGGCTGTCGCGGGCCGACTGCCGCCCTCTTCCCGAAACCCTCGAAGCGATCAAGCAAGCCGACATCATTACCATCGGGCCGGGTTCGTTGTACACATCGCTGATACCAAACTTGTTGGTGCACGGCATTGTCGAAGCCATTAACAATTCAGCCGCCCTGAAGATCTACATCTGCAACATAATGACGCAACCCGGCGAGACTGAGGGCTTCAGCATTGAAGATCATTTGCGAGTTTTGTTCGAGTACAGCCCGGAGTTACAACTCGACTATGCGATCGCTAATTCCACACTGGTCACTAAAGCATCGCGGGAGAAATACCTCGCGGATGGCGCCGTCCAGGTAAAATTCAAGGCCGAGCCGGCGCCGGGGACGCCAGCCGAGCAGCGGAGAAAGATTGACGTAGACGGAGATTCCAAACATACAATCCGTGTGATCCGGGAAGAGCTGCTTAACGAGACCGGCCTCGTACGCCACGACGGGCACAAGCTCGCGAGGCTGCTATTGAAGATCCAGCGGGCAGAGAGAGCCTCGGCACTCACCATCGTGAACACGCAATAGCAGTCATCCAGGATCAGCTTAGCGGGTGGGGCCTCTTGCGAATGGGAACTTGGTTCAGCTTGGACTTGCCGCCAAAACCATCGGCGCAGAGAATGCGGAGATCACAACGAGAAGCGTTTCGGCCTCTTGCGCTACCTCGGCGTCTTCTGCGTCTCGGCGGTGAATTGTCTAACTCAAATGAGATTGAACCACTACTTGCGTCTTCTTTCTCCTGACTCTCGAGAGACGTAGCTGCGCTCGATACTGGGCTCCCAGCCACAAATTTCTCGCAACAGCGCCCCGCGTAAAGTAGAATCACGTTGTCCGCTTGCCTAGAGGCTCCGGTCGGTTGTCTGGCCGCTAAGGCGGGTTGGAGAAAATCAATAGATCGAATCGGATGGCGTTATGACAGACGTTATGATTCTGGCGGCGGGCCTGGGGACCAGGATGAAATCACGCCGCGCAAAGGTCCTTCATGAGGTTGCCGGCCGGCCGCTGGTCTGCCACGTAGTCCGCGCGGCATTCGAGCTGGCGCCCGAAGCTCTCTTCGTTGTTGTGGGGCATCAGGCAAATGAGGTCGAGCGCGCTGTTCGGGATGAGGCTGCACGACTGATTGAACCGGGTTCGGCCAGTCCTGATCTCCAGTTCGTTCTTCAGCAGGAGCAGCGGGGCACAGGGCATGCGGTGATGGCCGGCCGCGACAAACTCACGGGCCGCCGCGAGCCGCTCGTGATCGTGGCGGGCGATAGCCCTATGATCGAGAGCGCAACGCTCAAGCGGCTGGTTGAGACGCATGCCTCGAAGAAAAACGACGCGACTATGCTGACCGTGAAAATGGAGGATCCGACCGGTTATGGGAGGATCATCCGCGATGCCGATGGGAATTTCCTTCGTTGCGTCGAGCAGAAGGACGGTTCGGCTGAAGATCTCTCAGTGCAGGAGGTCGCCGTCAGCATCTACTGCTTCACAACGGACGCTCTCCTCGAAGGGCTCGATAGTCTTAAGACCGACAACGCGCATGGCGAGTACTATCTGACGGATGTTCCCCGGATCTTATTGGCGCGAGGGGGACGTGTTGGACTGGTCTGTCACGCCGACTCGGAGGAGGTGTCCGGGATCAACACCCGCGTCGAACTTGCGGAATTGGACCGCAAGCTGCGGGAACGAAAAGTGCGGCGGTTGATGCTCTCCGGGGTGACAATCGTAGACCCGGCCTCGACCTACATCCATCAGGACGTGGAGATCGGCCAGGACACCATAATTCACCCGCAGGTGATCATCGAGGGCGACACTCGCATCGGTTCCGACTGCGTGGTTGAGTCATGGACGCGCCTTAAGAACTGCCGGATCGGCAATGGTGTGATGATACGAAACTCGTGCGTGATTGAAGACAGTACTATTCGAGACAGCGCGACGGTCGGTCCCTTCGCCCGCTTGCGGATGCACAGCGACATCGGGGAGAAGGCCGGCATTGGCAATTTCGTCGAGGTGAAGAAGTCCAAGGTTGGCCGCGGTACAAAGGCGTCGCACCTGACCTATCTTGGAGACGCCACGTTGGGTGAGCGGGTGAACATCGGCGCGGGCACGGTGACCTGCAACTATGACGGCGTGCGCAAGAATGAGACTATCATCGAAGACGATGTCAAGATTGGGAGCGATACGATGTTGGTGGCGCCTGTCCGCGTGGGGCGCGGGTCAACCACAGGCGCCGGATCGGTGGTCACAAAGGACATACCTCCCGACTCACTGGCAGTGGGAGTGCCCGCTGTTGTGAAGAAGAAGTTGCGATAACCTGGGTATAGCCTGGGTACGCACGCTTCCAGCGTGCGGGTCCTCCGCGAAGGGTCAGTTGGATTCCAAAGGGCGCAGCGCCGAATGTCGCACGCTGGAAGCGATGCGTACCCATGTACACAGCAATACTGAACGAAGCGAGGTTACAATGTGCGGAATAGTGGGATACGTAGGCGATAAGCAGGTTGTCGGGGTCATCCTCGATGGACTAAAGAAACTCGAGTACCGCGGTTACGACTCCGCCGGGATCGCCGTGGTTGACGAACAGGGCCATCTCGAAATCCGGCGGGCATCGGGAAAGCTGCGCAATCTTGAAGAGGCAGTCCGGCTGAAACCTCTGGATGGAACTTACGGGATCGGGCACACCCGCTGGGCCACTCACGGGCGACCTACGGAGGAGAACGCACATCCTCATCGAGACTGCTCGGGCCGAGTAGTTGTAGTGCACAACGGCATCATAGAGAACTTCCTGTCGCTCAAGCAGCGCCTTCAATCTGAGGATCACGTCTTTGTAACGGAGACCGACACCGAAGTCATCGCTCACCTGATTGAAAAGTATCTCAACGAGGACCCCGCTTCGAACTTCGAAGCGGCGGTCAGGCGGGCCGTTGCCGACCTGCGCGGCATATACGCGCTTGCGATCCTCTCCTCGGAGGAGCCTGAGAAGGTCATCGCCGTCAGACAGGGTCCGCCCATAGTCATCGGCCTCGGACAGAATGAATACTTCGTGGCGTCCGATATTCCGCCCGTCCTGTACCACACTCGGGACGTGTTCTTTCTCGGCGACGGTGAGATGGCGGTGCTGGCGCGAGACGGGGTGACGGTCTGCGACTTCGAGAACAATCCGGTGACCCCGAAGGTCCAGCGCATCACATGGGATCCGATCATGGCTGAGAAGGGCGGCTTCAAGCATTACATGCTCAAAGAGATCTACGAGCAGCCGCGTGCAGTCCGTGACACGATCGTCGGGCGCATATCGCAGGCGACGGGCCGGGTCTACCTCGACGAGATGGATATCGGCGAAGCAGAGTTTCGCGAGTTTACTTCAATTAAGGTCGTGGCTTGCGGCACCAGCCTGCACGCGGCGATGGCGGGCAAGTACATGCTCGAAGTGCTCGCCCGCATGCCGGTCGAGATCGACTACGCTTCTGAATTTCGCTACCGCGATCCGATTCTGGACGACAAGACGCTGGTCATTGCGATATCACAATCGGGCGAGACGGCAGACACGATTGCCGCGGTTCGCGAATCGAAGGCGAAGGGCGCCAAGATCCTGTCGATATGCAACGTCCAGGGTTCGATGTTGATGCGCGAGTCCGACGGAACGATTCTGACTCATGCGGGACCGGAGATCGGCGTTGCCTCCACGAAGGCCTTCACCAGCCAGATGACCGTCCTCTATCTCTTGGCGCTCTATCTTGCTCAGCAACGAGGTCTGATGGGCGACCAGGAAGCTCTCGGTCACGTGCAGGCGCTCGCCAGCCTGCCGGTGAAGATGGAGACGCTGCTGGGCTGCGACGACCAGATTGAAAAGCTCGCTCGCGAGTTCCATCGCGCGCAGGACTTCCTGTATCTTGGCCGCGGCATCAATTTCCCCATCGCGCTCGAAGGAGCCTTGAAGCTCAAGGAGATTTCATACATCCACGCTGAGGGCTACCCGGCAGGCGAGATGAAACACGGGCCGAACGCGCTTATCGACGAAGAACTGCCGGTGGTGGTCATCGCTACGCGCGATGAGAACAGCGAAAAGTCAAAGCTGAGGTTCGAGAAGACCCTGTCAAACATGGTCGAGGTGAAAGCGCGAGACGGCGTGGTCATCGCCGTCGTGACTGAAGGCGATACCGAAGCCCGCCAGATCGCGAACCACGTCATTGAGATTCCAGAGGCGACCGATTTGATCTCGCCGATTCTTTCGATCATCCCGCTTCAGTTGCTGGCCTACCACATAGGCGTGCGTCGAGGGTGCGACGTGGACCAGCCGCGCAACCTCGCGAAGTCTGTAACCGTGGAGTGA
>JBGPFL010000373.1:0-5610 GCA_041483295.1 Blastocatellia bacterium
GGAGGCCCGCCCGTACCGAGTTCAAATTGCACCCGACAGTGAATCAATTCGGCAGCGGAACTTGACCCGGTCCGATCAATCGTGCAGCATTTAATTCGGACTCAATTTGAGAAAGACTCTAATGTATAACGAAGAGGAGGAGTTTCACACATTCACGCTCAGCGAAGCCCGCAGCCTCATACCCAGGCTGCGCAGGCTGCTGGCGCGCGTCCTTGCAAAGCGTGAAGTCCTCGCAGATCTACGAGCCGAGATAGATCTCGCAAGAGAGAATGCCGAGAACAACGGCGGCAGCACGTTCGGCTCCGTCTACCTGTCAAACCTGATCGAATTCACCGATGCGGTTCAACGCGTGCAGCTGCTTGGAGTACATGTCAAGGATTTCCGCAGCGGCCTTGTTGACTTCCCCCATGAACGCGAGGGCCGCATTGTCTATCTCTGCTGGAAGCCGGATGAGGATGAAATAAACTGGTGGCACGAGATTGATTCAGGCTTCGCCGGGCGGCAGCCGCTCACTGAGGAACGGGACTGACTAGTCATTTGTCATTTGTCACTGGTCATTAGCCATTTGTCAGTGGTCAGTGGTCAGTGGTCATGAAATGTTAGTTCGTGTGGCGACAACTGACTAATGACCAATAATGACAAGTGACCAATGACAATTTGGCCGTTCTACTACTGTTCGCTCCGAGTAATAAAAGAGGTGGGAGTTCCTGGGGAGATACTACCGACGCGTTACGAGGAGAGCGCTTTGATCTTCAGACCGACCTGTGGCTCTCTTCCCTTCGCTGGCTCTCTTCCTGGCGCTTGCGTTCCTCGATCTCTCGAGCCTCGTCCCCGCGAATGCCGGACTTGAAATTGCGGATGCCCTCGCCCAGTCCCTTGGCCAGATCCGGTATACGGCGGGCCCCGAACAGTATGATCACTATGAGCAAGATTATTAGAATCTCTGTCGTACCTAATGAGCCCATTTAAACACTCCTTGTGGCGCTGAGTTGACTGAGTTGATTCTAGACCTCACGCACACCGCTGTCAAACATAAAAGTCGAGCGCTTTCTTGCGTTTGGCGATTCGCGCCGCTATACTCGGCGCTACAGATGCCCTCAGCCCGTTGCGCGAACAGGTGCTCATCGGGAATGAGGTTTGCTGCTGAAGAATTCAGCGATTCGAATGATTCACATTAACGATCAGAGTTTTGGGGAAACGTTGAGGGCTTTGTTTACTTTCCAAGGAAACTTACATCCCTATGATGACTGAATGTCCTCAGTGTAAGTCGCCGGTTGCGCGCGAAGGTCAGCAGTTCTGCTATCGCTGCGGTCAGGACCTGCGCGCCTTCTACAACTCACAGGGTATAACGATAAAGGAGGCAGGCTCTCAGCCGCTCTCGCCCAGCCAGGACGGTCCCGTGACCTCTCTCCCAGAGAACGAAGCGACCACTCCCCCGGAGCCGATCCCGGCAATGGATCCTCTGGCCATCACCTCCGATGCGCTGAAGCCTTCTTCTGCCACCGAGCAGAAAGCCACTCTGCGGATCCTGCTCCCAACCGGGGACCTGTTCGACCGCGAAGTCACCCGGGTTGAAACCCAGTTGGGTAAGAATCCGCGCAACGACATCATGATTGCGGACTCGTCCGTTTCAACTACTCACGCTCTGATTCGCAATGAGGGCGGCACCTACACGGTAAGCGACCTCGGCAGTCGCAATGGGACCCACCTGAACGGCGAGCGGATATTGGAGGCGCGAACGCTCCAGCATGGTGACGTGATAGGATTGGGACTTTCGAAGATCACCTTTCGTTTGGCCGGCCACAGCGAGACGGCAAGTTTCGATATTACCGACTTGCTGCGGGAGGCGACGCCTCAGGAGCCTCCTCCGCTCACTGAAGAATCCCTGGCGCGAGCCGTTATCGCTGAGGGATTAGTAGCCGCAGGTGAGATGGAACGCTTGCTCGGACCCGGGTTGAAGGGCCGCAGTCTCTATCGCGCGCTCATCGAAGAGCGCGCTATAGACGAAAAGAAACTTCGCGACTCGATGAGCCGCGTATTCCAGATCGAAGTCATCGACCTGAGCGCAACGCAAATAGATGAAGCCCTCGCGGCGAGGTTTACGTCCACGCTTGCGCGTGAGCACAGGGTATTTCCAGTCAGCATCGAGGGCGACAGCGTGGTATTGGCTGTCGCTGATCCAACCGACACTGCCGGAGTCGAAGCGGCGAAGCGCAAGATAGGCAAGACGCCTGCGATACGGCTTGCCACCGCAACAGAGATCGACAGTCAGATTGATCGGCATTACGGGCCGAGACTCATAGGGGTACTCCCGTCGGGTGAGAAGCTCGAACACCCGGTGGCTAAGAAAGAGATCGAAATAGGCAAGGCGCCGCACAACGATGTCGTGCTTGCCGATCAGACGGTAAGCAATACGCATGCGGTCATACTCGCGCGCGAGGGTGGTTACGGTATTGTGGATCTCGGTAGTCGCAACGGAACGTTTGTGAACGGTGAACGCCTCGGCGACCACGCTCGCACTCTCCGGCACGGCGACGCCATCCAACTCGGCCAGACCGTGTTGACGTTCCGAAATCCGGGAGAGACAAAGGAAAACGTGACCGCAACCCTCTCCTCTGAAACGCTAGACGAAGTGCGCAGACGCGCCGCCGCTGCCAATCTGGCGGACTTCGCCGTCGGCGCTCAGAGAACCGATCAGGTGGAACAGGTCGCCCCTAAGCAGCCGGAAGCCGAACCCGAGCATTCGGCTGCGAAGGGGGGACCCGAAGCATCCGCCGGCGACGCCCCGAAGGAGGCAGTTGAGTCCGATACCGAAAAGAAAAAGAAGAAGAAGAAGAAGAAGGGTAAGGACGAACGCGTTCGAGCAGCATATATCAGAGCCGCCGCGCAGGTTCTGGCCCCAGTACTGAGTATCGCGGCCACCGTCGCGCTGACCATCTACCTGACTCGGCCGAGCAACTCAAACAAGCCGCCTATCGAATCAAACTCAAAGGGTAAACCCAAACTGAAAATAGGAGCGGCCACAGCCGGTACTCCATTCAGTGGCGGGTCCTTTGAGGCTTCAGGCGTGGCGGAGATTCCGGGGACCGACGGCGTTCTGTTTGTGGACGACAACAAATCGGGTCGTGTTCTGTGGATGCAAGTCGACAGCTCGGGAAAGCAGAAGGGCCAGATCAAGGAGATAGATCTTGGTGTGCTCGTTGAAGACCCTGAAGGGATCACATTCGACGGTAACTACTTCTACGTCTGCGGTTCGCAGTCTGATCCCAAAGCCGGGGAGGGGAACTCGCTGGTGAGATTCGTCTTTGACCCGGCGAGTGGCGCCCTGCGAGGGAGCGCGGAGAAGATAAGCGATTTGCGGCATTTTCTCGTTGATAACGTTCCTGAGCTTAAGGGCTTGGGAGACAAGAAAGGGGCAGACGGAGGCCTGAACATCGAAGGCATCGCGTGGGACCCAAACCCCGATCGAGCGCGGCTGCTGCTTGGCCTTCGCTCGCCGGTCCCCGGCGACGCGGCTCTTATTGTGCCGATCAAGCTGCGTGATGTCCGGGCTCCGTTCACAGTTGATAATCTTCAGCTTGGCGGTTCTACTATCAAACTGTTGCTCGGCGGTCTCGGCATACGCGACATTCAGTACGATGGCAGGTTGAAATCGTTCTTGATCATCGCCGGTGCGCCTGAACACGGCGCGAAAGAAGACTTCACGCTGTGGGAGTGGAACGGCGATCCCGACCAATCCAAGGCCGAATCAGAACCTCGCAAGGAGGCCACCCTGGACAGGGGTATGAAGCCGGAAGGTGTAACTCACATTGGCCCCGGCAACGGCGGGTTCATCTTCATAGTCGGCGATGCGGACATCTACCTCAAGCTCGATTATTCCGAGTAGGAGTCTAGGATTAGGATTTAGGATCTAGGCCGTTGACTTCAGATCCCAAAACTCAGTCAGTTCCTAGATCCTGGCACTCAGCACTCATCCTAACTCAACAAGAAAAATACTATTGCAAAGCCGGTGACTCTGTACTACTATCGCGCGGACCCCCTTTCAAGATCAGGCTGTAACTAGGGTTCCAGGTTGCTTTCAGGATGCGTCAGCGCACTTGCCTAAGAGGCGAGGGGATTGCTCTATCCGCATCTTTTTGGTTAGCAGTGTGCCCCTTCTGGAAGCGGCCGCAAACCAGACTGACTGGTGGAATGCTCTCAATGATTGAACTGATCGGCACGCCGCCCACTCGACATTCAAACGGAGCAGCGAGGATTCTCATAATTGACGACGACCCGAAGGTGCTTTCGGTGCTGTCGTCGCTGCTCTCCGAACGTCACCTCTGCAAGACGGCAACCAGCGCTCGTGAGGCTCTCGACTATATGCGAGAAGCGACCTACGATCTCGTGCTGTCCGACATAATGATGCCCGGCATGAGCGGCCTCGAGCTTCTGCACGAGATCACCCGCTTGAAGCTCGAGACCGTTGTAGTGCTCATATCGGGAAACCTCAACATACAAAGCGCCATCGAGGCAATGAGACGGGGCGCCTTCGACTACATTACCAAACCGTTCAACCTTTCGGACGTCGAGACGGCAGTCGACCGGGCTCTGCGCCACAGCGCGCTGCTCAAGTCGAATCAGCGGTACGAGCAGCACCTTCAAGAACTGGTCAGCGTGCGGACTACTGAACTGAGCCTCGCCAATGATAATCTCAACACAACGCTGGAGAAGCTGTATCTCAACTACCGAGCCACGCTCAGAGCGCTTGCAGCAGCCCTTGAGGCGCGCGATGTCGAGACCAGGGGCCATTCGGATCGAGTTGTGGCCTACTGCATAGGGTTGGGCAAGCAACTCAGTCTGGCCGGCCGCGAGCTGATCACGCTCGAACACGGCGCGCTGCTGCACGACATAGGCAAGATTGGCGTGCCCGATGCAATCCTGCTCAAACGCGGCGCGCTTAGCGAAGAAGAGTGGGCTCATATGCGGCGTCACGTTGACTACGGCGCCGACATACTGCGCGGCATAGACTTTCTTCAGGGAGCGACCCAGATCGTCGCACAGCATCACGAACGGTACGATGGCAGCGGATATCCGGCCGGCGTAACCGGTGAAACCATATGCCTGGGCGCCCGCATTTTCGCCGTTGCCGATGCGGTCGACGCGATGACCTCTGACAGGCCTTATCGCGCCGCCCTCCCATTCGAGGCCGCGGCTGAAGAGATGATTCAGTGTTCGGGCAGCCACTTCGACCCGCAAGTCGTGCGCGCCTTCACTTCGGTCCCGCTCGACGTCTGGCAACAGATAAGGAGCCTTGCGGCAGAACCCGGCCTCATCTTAGAGGACGATTCTACCGGCCGAACGCTTCGTTACTCCGCCCTTGCATTGTCCGGCGATCAGGTGACGAGGGAGGGAGCCGGCGGAGAGATTGATGTGAGATGACGTTGTCAGTTGTCCGTGGTCAATTGTCCGTTGTCCGTTGTTCGGTTCTCGCAATCAAGTGGCCACAAGCAACGACCAACGACTGACGACGGACAACGTCATCTCACATCAATCTCTCCGCCGGCCGACTCCATCTTCACCTGATTGCCGGATAGTGTAAGGGCGGAGTAGCGAAGCTTTCGGCCGGTA
>JBGPFL010000374.1:0-5589 GCA_041483295.1 Blastocatellia bacterium
ATTCGTGCTTTCAGTGCAAGCTGTGCGAAGTCCAGTGCCCCTACACCGAGCGCGAAGGGCACGAGTTTCGGCTCGATTTTCCTAAGATGGTGCACAGATTCAAGGCCCAGAGGGCGCGTCGCGAAGGACCGTCGCTGCAGGATCGAGTGCTTTCGGACCCGGACCGCGCAGGAGCAATGGCTCGCGCGAGCCTGGGTATGGCCAATGTCGGAAACAGGGTGCGTATTCATCGGATCTTTCTCGAGAAAGTGCTCGGCATCCATCGCGACAAACTGCTGCCCGATTTTGCGCCCTCCACCTTCGAAAAGTGGGCGGCCAGGGCCGGCAAGATCCGTTCGGAGCCGGGCGGCGAAGTAGTCCTTTTCCAGACCTGCTACGTTCAGAATAACGAGCCTCAGATAGGACGCGACACGGTTGAGGTCCTCGAGAAGAACAAAGTAGACGTGCGGTGCGCCGCCGGTCTTCAATGTTGTGGAATGCCTGCCTGGGAGCGGGGGGATCTGGATTCACTTCGAAAACACGCGAAGGCCAGCCTGCAAAGTCTCCTCCCGTTTGTCGAGCAGGGATCGAAGGTCGTCGCGATCAATCCGACCTGCTCGATGATGATGCGGCGGGAGCATCCGGCGCTGGTAGATCCCGCCGACAGGCCGGCCGCCGAGCAGGTTGCGGCCGCGGTGATGGACCCGAGCGAGTTCCTTTGGTCGATCCGCGATCAGCCTCGTTTCAACACAGACTTTCGCAGCACACCGGGCACCGCGGTCTCATATCACGCGCCGTGCCATCTTCGGGCTCAGGCGGTAGGTTTCAAGGGGAGAGACCTGTTGCGCAAGATCCCTGGCGTCGTGCCGCGCACTACGATGGAGTGTTGCGGGCATGATGGCACCTACGCAATGACCGTCGAGGGATTCGAGCCTTCGGCGCGGATAGGCAAGAAGGCGTTCGATGGGATGAAGGAGGCGGGCGAGGAGGTGTGGGCCACGGACTGCCCGCTTGCTGCCCTGCAGTTCCAGCAGCATGCGGGGGTTCGGCCAATGCACCCGATGTCGATACTTGCGCGGGCCTATCGCGAGGACGGCTTCCCGCAGAAGGTGAACCGGAAAGAGCAAGGGGAAACAGAGAAGTGAAACCAGTTGAGCGAACTGAGATTGTCGACTACGTTACCTACGAAGAAGGCCGCGACGCCTTCAGAGATGAAGTCATGGCTGCAAAGGCGCGTCGCCGTCTTCACCTCGGCGAGTACCTGACGCTGCTGCTCGAAAACCATCTGACTGTGCGCTATCAGATTCAGGAGATGATCCGAGCCGAGCGCATCGTGAAAGAGGCCGACATTCAACGCGAGATCGACACCTACAATGAACTGCTGGGCGGAAAAGGCGAGATCGGCTGCACGCTATTGATTGAGATCGCGGACCCGGCAGTTCGAGATGTGAAGCTCGCCGAGTGGCTGCGCCTGCCTGAGAGGTTCTACATGCTGCTGGAGGATGGCAAGCGTGTATGGGCGCAGTTTGACGAAAGGCAGCGAGGCGATGATCGGCTGAGCTCGGTGCAGTACTTGAAGTTCGACACCGGCGGTAAGGTGCCGGTCGCAACGGGAGTGGACATGCCGGAGCTGCAGGTAGAAACATCGCTGACGGCCGACCAGCGGAAGGCGCTCCTTGACGACCTGGGCTCTTGATCCCGGCGCTGTCCGCGGGAGATTAACCTGGTCCAATCGTACCTGCGACTATTCTTCCGAAGGATCGTCCGCTTCCTCAGCCGCGGGGAAGATGATGCGGTCATACACCTCAGCCAGCCTCAGCATGCAGGCGATGGACTCGATCTGAACGGTCTGCTCCACTCCCTGGAAGACCTGGTAGGTCCATCTGCCGTCGGGAGTCCGGACGTACTGTTCGACGATTGGGTCGAATTGTGAAACGAGCAGGTAGTCGGTCAGCGTTGGATTCCAGTTCTGATATCGCAAGAACTTCTGACCCCGGTCAAAGGCCTCAGTCGACCTGGACAGCACCTCGACTATCACGCTGGGATTGAGTACGACATCGCGGCTCTGATCGTGATACCTGGGCTCTCCGCAGATGACAACGATGTCAGGATAGGAGAATAGGCCTTTCGTTGCGCGGTGATCTCGTACAGGCGGTCCGCTGAGCACCTTGGTATCTTTCGATCTGACTCTGCACGGGGTACCTCTCAACTGCCTGCTCACCGCACCAACGAGATTGGTGCAGATATCGGCGTGCTCGGGGCTCTCGCCTGCCATGGCGTAGATGTATCCGTCGAGGTACTCGTGCCGCTCTTCGGAGTCTCGTTCCAACGCCAGGTATTCCTTTATTGTGTAGCGCGGCTCAGACTGTGCTACTGACATCCCTGGATACCTCCCATGAGGTTCAACCGGCTCAAGTCTGATAGATTGCTTTCCGGTGCGCAAGGGGCTCAGCAAAGTTTTGCCGAAGAGACAAGGGTCCGTGGGGCAAACCTTCTTCAAGATCTCTCTCGAAGATTGAAGCCGCAAGCCTCGAAGATGGTGACGATTCCAGCGATTTATTGTAAGCTCGCACTTACCCTCGGAATCAGCACCGCCCAGACTCACGCAGTCTCGTACGGGCACGGACAGAAAATCCCCGCAGGTTTCGAATCGAGGGAACGTGGCTACGGAACAAGTGATTGATGTGAAGCAACGCGACTTTGTCGAGCTTACCGAAGACGTGTCTCACTCGCCGCTTTGGAATCGCGATCTGGCGCCGACTACAATAAGCCAACGCACCTGGTCGACCTACAACATCGCGGCGCTTTGGATCGGCATGTCGGTGGTGATCACGACCTATACGCTTGCCGGCGGGTTCATCGAGCAGGGAATGAACTGGTGGCAAGCTATGCTAACCATCCTGCTTGGCAACACGATCGTTCTGATCCCTATGATCCTCAACGCCCACGCGGGCACCAAGTACGGCATTTCGTTTCCCGTGTTGTGCCGTGCGAGCTTCGGAACTCGAGGGGCGAACATCCCCGCTATGGCGAGGGCTTTGGTTGCTTGCGGGTGGTTCGGCATTCAGACGTGGATTGGAGGGAGCGCTCTCGACGGGTTGATGAAGGCGATGTGGGGCGGGTGGGCTTCGGTAGCCGGGCATGAGTTCATCATGTTCGGCATCTTCTGGCTGATCCAGGTCGTTGTCATAGTCCGGGGCATCGAAGGCATCAAGCATCTCGAGAGCTGGTCGGCGCCCCTGCTACTTGTCGGAGGGGCTGTGTTGTTGTGGTGGGCAGCGAGCGCGGCGGGAGGACTGGGGCGGGTGCTGGACTCCGTTGTTCAGCTTCAAAATCCCCTTCGCGACGGTTTGTCACAGCGCCCCACTTTCTGGAAGCTCTTTCCTTCTGCGCTAACTGCCAGCGTCGGCTATTGGGCCACACTCTCGCTTAACATCCCCGACTTCACTC
Organism: Blastocatellia bacterium; assembly: GCA_041483295.1. Taxonomy (GTDB): domain Bacteria; phylum Acidobacteriota; class Blastocatellia; order UBA7656; family UBA7656; genus DASYSA01. The sequence goes on from JBGPFL010000374.1 coordinate 3,430, forward strand.
GCTACGCTCGAAGCCAAAAATCCCAGATGCTGGGTCAGGCCCTTGGGCTTCCGACCACGATGACGGCATTCGCGTTTATCGGAGTGGCAACGACCTCGGCGACCGTGCTGATCTTCGGGCGAGCCATTCCAGACCCGGTTGAACTCGTCGGACAGTTTCACAACATAGCGATCGTTTTGTTCGCGACTGTCGTCATCTTTGCCGCACAGCTCACAACTAACATGGCCGCCAATGTCGTTTCGCCGTCGAATGATTTCTCGAACCTCAATCCGAGGCGCATCTCTTACGTAACAGGCGGGCTGATCACGGCGGCAGTCGGGGTCCTGATGATGCCCTGGTATCTCTACCGGAATGCCGCTGCTTATATCTTCACCTGGCTGATTGGGTACTCAGGATTGATGGGGGCGATAGCTGGAGTATTGATTTGCGACTACTGGGTTATTCGAAGACAGAGACTCTCTCTCAAGGACCTCTTCCTTGAAGGAGGCCGCTACAGCTATTCTGGCGGCTTCAACTGGCGGGCGATCGCGTCGTTCGTGATCGGCATCGCTCCGGCCGCGCCCGGTTTTATTCGCGCAGCCTTAACGCCCGGCGGTGCGGTTGCTAACCCGGACCTGTTTGATACCATATACACCTACGCATGGTTCGTAACGTTCGCGTTGAGTTTCGTGGTCTACCTGGTGCTGATGACTCTTGGGGAACCTCCGTCACAGGACAGGCCAGGACAGAAGTCATAGCTCAGAAGAGGCGGGGAGCCAACCACCCGCGCCGTCCTTTGAGCGCTTTACCTCTCTCGGACGTGACACCTGCGGAAAGAAACTAGTCAGACTGATGACAATTAGCATGCTGAACAAGTTCGCAGTAGTTCTTGTTGCAATAGCGGCCGGGCCTGCGACCTCCGGGTTCGCACAGGTTACGGTTAAGCCGGTGGCGGCGCCGCCAGGTTTGCTGTCAGCACTCAAGGGTAAAGACCCTGCCGCAAGGCGTGACGCCGCCAATCGTCTCGGCGGAGTGCGGGCGCGCGATTCGGTTCGCCCTCTCATCGAAGCGCTGCTCGACAAGGAGGCCAGCGTTCGTGAGGCCGCTGCGTTTGCGCTCGGCCAGATAGCCGACCGGCGCGCCAATGACCCTCTTCTAAGCGCCCTCAGTGATAAGGATGAAGAGGTGCGTGCGACGATCGTGTTCGCCCTTGGAATGCTGGGCGAGCGGAAGTCTATTAAAGTGCTATCGCATCTGCTCGACGACGGCTCAGCGGCAGTGCGGTCGTCCGCTACGGTAGCCCTCGGCTTGATGCAAGACGGCGACGCGGTCGACGAGATCATCGCTATACTCGATGATCCGTCTATTGATGTGCGCTACGATGCCGTCTGGGCGCTGGCTCAGATAGGCGAACCGGACGCGCTCGATCACCTGAAAGCCGTGCTCGTGAACCTCGACCTGGTCAAGGTGGATGACGCTGCCCTGGAAGGCCTGCGACAGGCGGTGCAAAACTCGATGGAGATCCTCCAGGCGAAGAGCGAGCTTCGATCCGCACGGAAGCGACGTGCCAATGCGCCGTCCCAGCCTTCCGGCGGATCCGGTAAGGTCAGCTACTCGATGGAGCTTCATCCGGCAAAGATCGTCCAGTCGGTTCAGCCCGCGCCCACCGAACGAGCCGTCAAGGCCCGAGTTCGCGGGACGGTGGCGGTTCGCGTTCTCGTCGCCGCTGATGGCCGGGCGGCAAGAGCTTATGTTACCAGGCGACTCGGGTACGGCCTTGACCAGCGCGCTGTGGAAGCCGCGATGCAGTACAAGTTCGATCCGGCCATGCAGGCCGGACTGCCGCAAACCAGTTGGATGGAACTGGAAATTAGATACTAGTCACTTGTCATTTGTCACTGGTCATTTGTCCGTTGTCCGTGGTCAGTTGTCAGTTGCTGGAGTTGCTGGGACAAATGACAAATGACAAATGACAAATGACAAATGACAAATGACCAGTGACAAAGGACCAATGACACTTCCGGCGGCGGCGCCGTCGCTCGTCGAAAGCCGCGCCTATTGCCGTCGCCTGGCGCGCACGCACTACGAAAACTTCACCGTCGCCAGTTGGCTTCTGCCGCGTGCGCTGGTACCGCATTTCCACAGCGTGTACGCCTACTGCCGCTGGGCCGACGATCTGGC
>JBGPFL010000375.1:0-5587 GCA_041483295.1 Blastocatellia bacterium
AAAGGAGAAGAAGCTGTTTCAGGAGATGGCAGATGCAACCCACTTCAACCCGCGAGCAGCGTGGGAGAAGTGAAGGGGAATTGCGGATTGCGGATTGCGGATTGCGGATTCCAATCTGGATGAACAATTGAGATTTGAAGAATCCCCAATCCCCAATTCGCAATCCCTCGAGGGAGGTATAGAACCAGATGGACATGAATCGATTAACCGAAAAGGCCCAGGAGGCAGTGCGCGATGCCCAGACTCTGGCTACCAGGCACAGCAATCAACAGATCGACGTCGAACACCTGATGCTTGCCCTGTTGGAACAGGAGGGCGGCCTGGTGCCTTCGGTGCTTACTCGAGCGGGCGTCAACGTAGAGCCTCTGGCCCTGGCCATAGAAGCCGAGATCAAGAAGATCCCCAAGGTTACCGGACCGTCCGGTTCAGTAGACCAGGTCTACATCACCGGTCGATTGAATAAGCTCTTCGTCGCCGCCGAAGACGAAGCCAAGAATCTCAAAGACGACTACGTGAGCGTCGAACACCTGCTTCTCGCAATCATAAACGAGGGAGGCGCAGCCTCGCGCGCGTTGAAGGCCGCCGGCGCCGATCGAGATCGAGTGATGAAGACGCTGGTCCAGGTTCGCGGACACCAGCGGGTCACTTCCCAAAACCCGGAAGCCACCTACGAAGCCCTCGATCGATACGGACGCGACCTGACCAAGATGGCCAGCCAGGGCAAGCTCGACCCGGTCATCGGACGCGATGATGAGATTCGCCGGACCATTCAAGTGCTGTCGCGACGAACCAAGAACAACCCAGTGCTCATCGGCGAGCCAGGCGTCGGAAAGACCGCAATTGTCGAAGGCCTCGCCCAGCGCATAATGCGCGGGGACGTACCCGAAGGCCTCAAGAACAAGCGAATCGTCGCCCTCGATATGGGCGCGCTGGTTGCAGGCGCCAAGTACCGCGGTGAGTTCGAGGAACGCCTCAAAGCGGTCCTCAAAGAGATTCAACAATCGGAAGGCGAGGTCATCCTCTTCATCGACGAGATGCACACCATAGTCGGCGCGGGCGCGGCTGAAGGCGCAATGGATGCTTCGAACCTGCTTAAGCCCATGCTTGCCAGGGGCGAGCTCCATTGCATAGGCGCCACCACCCTCGTCGAGTATCGCAAGCGCGTCGAGAAAGATCCGGCCCTGGAACGGCGCTTCCAACCCGTGCTGGTAGATCAGCCCACCGTTGAAGACACGATATCGATTCTCCGGGGCCTTAAGGAACGCTATGAAGTGCATCACGGAGTCCGCATCAAGGACTCGGCCCTGGTTTCGGCGGCGCTCCTGTCGCAGCGATACATCTCCGACCGCTTCCTGCCGGACAAGGCTATAGACCTGGTCGATGAGGCGGCGGCCAAGTTGCGGACCGAGATCGACTCGATGCCGGCCGAGCTCGATGAAATACTGAGGCGCGTAATGCAACTCGAGATCGAACGCGAGGCGCTCAAGAAGGAGACCGATGCCTCCTCCAAAGACCGGCTCGCAAGGCTGGAGAAGGAGCTTGCGAATCTCAAGGCGAACGCCGATCAGCTCAAGGCCCAGTGGCAAACCGAGAAAGAGGCTGTGCAGAAGATCCGAGAGATTCGCGAACAGGTCGAACAGACTAAAGTCGCCATCGACCTGGCCGAGCGCGAATATGATCTGAATCGGGCGGCCGAGCTTCGATACGGCAAACTCACACAACTCGAAAAACAACTGCGCGAGTATGAAACCGCGCTGGACCAGCAGCACTCGCACGCACGGCTTCTTAAGGAAGAGGTCGATGAAGAGGACATCGCAGAAGTGGTGAACCGTTGGACTAACATCCCGGTCTCAAAGCTCCTCGAGGGCGAGCTGCAAAAGCTGCTCTCACTCGAAGACCATCTGCACAAACGCGTCGTCGGTCAGGAGGAAGCGGTGAACGCAGTCTCTGACGCAGTCCTCCGCGCACGCTCGGGCCTCAAGGATCCAAACCGCCCCATCGGTTCTTTCATCTTCCTAGGCCCGACCGGGGTGGGCAAGACCGAGCTTGCGCGGGCGCTCGCTCAGTTTCTGTTTGACGACGAGCACGCGATGATTCGCATAGACATGTCCGAATATCAGGAGAAGCACACGGTTGCGCGCCTGATCGGAGCGCCTCCCGGGTACGTCGGCTACGAGGAGGGCGGGCAACTCTCCGAAGCCGTGCGAAGACGGCCATACTCGGTGATTCTGTTTGACGAGGTCGAGAAGGCTCACCACGATGTCTTCAACGTTCTGCTCCAAATACTGGACGACGGTCGGCTCACAGATGGCCAGGGGCGTGTCGTGAACTTCAAGAACACGATCATCATCATGACCTCGAACATCGGCAGCCACATGATCCTCGAATATCAAGGCGAGGCGCGAGGCAAGCAGTACGAGAGCATGAAGGAGGGTGTGCTCGAGGCCTTGCGGCGTCACTTCAGGCCCGAGTTCCTGAACCGGGTGGATGAGATCATCGTCTTCCACTCGCTGAGTGAAGAAGACCTGAAGAAGATAGTCGAGATTCAGCTCGAACGGCTTCGGGCGAGACTGGCCGAGCGGAGGATCACGCTCGAGTTGAGCGAGGAGGCCAAGGCGCACCTGGCGCAGGCCGGCTATGACCCGGTCTACGGCGCTCGTCCGTTGAAGCGGGCGATCCAGCGCGAGATTGAGACGCCGTTGTCGCGATTGATTCTGAAGGGTGAAGTCAGAGACCTTTCATTCATCCAGGCGGTGCTGGGACCGAACGGCGATATAGAGTTTTCAACCAGGCCGCTGGCTGCCGAAGCAGAAGCCTCGGCATGAGCGCTACAGAAAGGCGGCCCGATGTTGCTGACGGCCTTTTTGACTATTCCATGGTGTTTGCTATCATGCATTCACCTGTGTTTTGACCGGTCACCTGTGTTTGACAATTAAATAGGCGGAGGTCCAACTTGCTATGGGGGACGTGTATGTGATGCGGAGAGCGAATGGCGACCTTTTCACCGAAGAGGTGCAGGGCAAGGTCCGAATACCTGTATGGTCGAGCAGAGACGCCGCGGATCGTTACAAAGCGCGCAACCCCGAACTCAGCGTCTTCCGGCCGGCGCGCCTGGACCGTTTGCTGCTTAACAAGATAAGGACCCTCACTAATGAAGGGCCTGTAGAGTTCTTCCTGCTCTCGGAGGAAGATCCGAATGCGAGCCTCTACGAAGGGAGGCCGATCATGCCAGAAGAGATCTTTCCAGAAATAGAAGTCGCTTCACACGCAGCGCTCTCGCCGATCTGAAATCACAATGCAAGCGGGCCGAGGCGCAGTGTCAAGCGAACCTTCGGGACAAAGTTCGGTACAAGGAGGGCGGGATGATCTCTTACGACGACATACGTCAGTTGCAGCAGTATCAATCTGACCCCGATTCTATGATTCTCAGTCTGTACATCAACATTGACCAGTCCAACGCGGCTAATCTCAATCGGGGGTTTGAGACCGTTGTAGAGAATGAGTTCCGGCAGATGGGGGAGGGCCAGAAGTCCGACAACGATAGCAAAGAGGGGGGCAAGCAGAGGTTTGAAACCGAATGTGAGCGAGTCCTTCAATTCCTCAAAGGCTACACGCCCAGGGGACGGGGTCTGGTCATCTTCTCGGATTCCAGTCGAGACTTCTGGTGGCAGCGAGACCTCGGAGTCGAGGTCTCACCGGGAGTGCGCTGGACGCCACGCCCGTGGGTGCGACCTCTGCTCGAAGTGCTCGAACGGAATGACCCGTTTGGCGTAGTGCTGATAGACAAGCAACACGCGCGCATACTGACGGCCGATGCCTCCGGAATGCAGCAGCAGGCCGAGATCGTATCCGACGTGCCCGCAAAGCATGCGACCACGGGCAGCGATCACTTGTGGTCGCAAGGTCAGATGGAGCGCGACCACACCAACCACATACGGTTGCACGCAAAGCGGGTTGCGGACGAGCTTGCTGATATCGTCGATCGACTGAAGCTTACAAGGATCGTGATCGGCGGGCCGGTCGCGGCTACCTCCATATTTATTTCCGAGCTGCCGAAGCGACTTCAGCAGATCATTGTGGGAACGGTGTCGGCCCCCATCGACGCAAGCCACGAGCGGCTGCTGGGAGAGATTAGAGAGGTTCAACAGAGAGCCGAACACGAGGACGAATCCAGGCTGGTCGAGGCAATGATCACCTCCGCAATGAAGGGGGACCGGGCGGTGCTTGGGATCTCCGACACCCTGGCGGCCATCGAGCAAGGGAGGGTCCACTGCATGGTGATCGCTCGCGACTACCGCGCTGTGGGTGAGCAATGCGCGTCGTGCCGGGTCCTGCTGGTGGAGGGCGGTGATCAGTGTTCGTTCTGCGGCGGCAAGCTTGAAGCGGCGCCCGACTTGATCAATCGCGCATCATACAAGGTGCTCGATCAAGCTGGAAAGGTGCAGATTGTTTCGGGACCTGCCGCTGAAAAGCTTTCGGGGACAGGCATCGGAGCTGTGTTGAGGTTTTGAATTTGTCCGTGGTCAGTTGTCCGTTGGGAATCCACCGACAACTGACAACTGACAAGTGACAAAGGACTAACATGCCATTGATACCGACGGTTGTTGAATCGACGAGCAGAGGCGAGCGTCATTACGACATCTACTCGCGCCTGCTCAGAGAACACATAATCTTTGTAGGAACCGACATCGACGAAGTGATCGCCAACATCGTCGTGGCCGAACTGCTCTACCTGGAATCGATCGATCCGGACCGGGAGATCTCGATGTACATCAACAGTCCCGGCGGCTCGCTAACCGCGGGGCTGGCCATCTACGACACGATGCACTTCATCAAACCCGATATAGCGACTATCTGCATGGGACAGGCGGCCTCCATGGCGGCGATACTGTTGGCGGCCGGCACTAAAGGTAAGCGGTACTCGCTCGCGAATTCGAGGATCCTGATTCACCAGCCGTCTGTTGAAGGCCTGGCGGGGCAAGCGACCGACGTTCGCATCGCCGCCGAGGAGATGCTGCGAATGCGCACGCTCCTGTCTCAAATTCTCGCCGAGTGTACGAATCAGCCGTTTGAGAAGATCGATAGAGATGTCGAGCGCGACTTCATCCTGAGTCCGATCCAGGCTGTCGAATACGGCCTCATTGATAGCGTGTTGACCGTGCGGGATCTGGAGACGATTACCAGGCCGACGGTCGGAGTAGGAAGCTAATGTCTAGACAGAAGAAGATGTTCATCGAGCGACTCGGCAACGAGGTGCGTTATCGCCGGCCAAGCGGCCCACTGTGGCAGCCCGCCGTCGACATCTACCGCTGCCCGGAAGGTTGGAAGATCAAATTCGATCTCGCCGGAGTGAAGCCTGAAGACGTACAGGTGATGGTAGTTGCCGATAACCTCATCGTGCGAGGCGTGAGGCGCGACACCGTAATAACCGAGGGGTGGAGTTACCATCAGCTCGAAATAACCTACAGCCGCTTCGAGCGAGTTCTGACGATCCCAGGCGATCTCGAACACGCCAATATTCGAAGCGAGTGCATAGAGGGCTGGCTCATCCTGCACATCGACTGCAAAATGACGACGATAGAGCAGG
>JBGPFL010000376.1:0-5575 GCA_041483295.1 Blastocatellia bacterium
GCCTGTTGAGCTATCTCATCGCCCGTACTTATCTGACCAGGTTTCACTGAGTAGGCAAACCTCGATTGACCCGATTCGTCGACGAACTCGATATCGTACGCCTCGTCAGGATTGTCGAACGCAACGACGACTGTCCCCCGCTCGCCGCGCCTAAGTCCATACTCGGGCAAGTCCTCGGTCAACTCGACAACGTCAAGTTCGTGTGCCCTTCTTGTTACAGGCATACTGCCTCCTTCACTTCACGATAGCAGTAACAATGCTTGGATAGTTGTTCCCAACTTCAACGATCCAAGCAGTCAGAACATCCGCGGTCCTGCCGTTCGGGCCAGTGATCGGCATAGTCACATTGTATCTCGTGCCATACCGATCAGTCTTGCCTACCAGTGCTTCGTGATACGGGAGCTCCCCAAAGATCGAATCGCGCAACAGCTCCCAGTCGGATTGCTCGAAACCCAACGCGCTCCTGAAAACGACCGCCTTATGCTTCCCGTCTGGGTGCGCTGGATTGAGCGCATAGCCTTCCAGCTTGTCGCGAGGAATCACGGCATTCTGATAGTTCGGCAAAGCACTTGAATGCGGGATCCTGCCGCCATTGGCCATTCAATTTCTCAACTACCAGCACTAAGTTCCCGAATCCGACCCAGGTTCCACCTATCGTCGTGCTCCTTATCAATTGGAGTTTCTAGAATAAAAGGTACACGCCGAAACTTCAAGTTATGGGTCAGAAGTCGAAATCCCTCCTCTCCGATGTGACCGAGTCCAATATGCTGATGCCGATCAACCCGCGAGCCGAGACCTACCTTCGAGTCGTTGCAGTGGATCAACTTTATGCGGTCGAACCCGAATGAGCGATTGATGGCTCGGACCGTGCTCTTGAGCCCGGCCTCGGTCGAAATATCATACCCGGACGCGAAGGTGTGTTGAGTGTCGAGGCAGACATCGACCGGCAGATCGTCGAGGGCTGCGATAATGTCGGCTACCTGCTCGAACGTGCAGCCGATTGATGAGCCCTGGCCGGCTGTGTTCTCGATGAGAATAGTTAGGCCGCCTGTCTTCCCCGCGTGGTCCGCGCCTGAGGCAGCGCCGTCCAGCCTCAAGCCCCTGGCGGCGAATCTGATCGACTCGACCGCGGTTGCTATTCCAACCTCTGGTGGTGCCGTAAGTGGGCTTCCGGGATGCACGACAAGATAGTCGGCACCCAACTCGATGCCGCGCTTGATCTCCTGCCGGAACGCCTGCCGGGAACGTTCGAGCAGCATCGGGTCCGTCGCCGCAAGGTTGATCAGGTAGACCGAGTGAATCGCGAGCGGCCACAGGCCGGCGCGTTCCCGGGCGTCCCTGAAGCTTCTGATCTCGTCGCCGCCGATCTGACGTTGGAGCCAGCCCCTTGGATTACGCGCGAAGATTTGAAATGCGTCGCAGCCCTTCGTTTGGGCGGAGATGACTGCGTTCGGCAAGCCTCCGGCTATCGAGGTATGAAGGCCCACAACTAAGGATGGAATTCGAGCCATAAGTTGGGACTGCCGCCGGGACTACCTTGATGCCCCCGCGGGTTGGGACAGGTTGTCCTTGATTACTTCGCCGCCTTTCATCACGAAGCCCACGCGCTCCATTACGCTCACATCCGCAAGCGGGTCGCCGACCACCGCGATGATGTCGGCAAACTTACCCGCCTCGAGTGTCCCGATGCGGTCCGACCAGCCCAGCAAGTCCGCAGCAATCACCGTCGCCGCTTGGAGCGCCTGCATCGGACTCATTCCCCATCGGACCATGTGCGCAAACTGCTTTGCATTCCAGCCGTGAGGATAGACCCCCGCATCTGTGCCAAAGGCTATCTTCACCCCGGCCTTCACCGCGCGTTGAAAGTTCTCGCGCTGCAAGCGGCCTACCATCCGCTCCTTCTCGATTATCTTGTCCGGATAGCCGAGCCGCTTGTATTCCGCAATGATGTAGTCGTCGTTGTAGATGTCGGCCACAAGGTAAGTCCCTCGCTCCTTCATCATTCTAATTGCTTCGTCGTCCAGCAGGCTGCCGTGCTCAATTGAGGCGACTCCCGCCCTCACCGCCCGCTTGATGCCCTCAGTCCCGTGAGCATGGGCGGCGACTTTCTTGCCCCACATCGCGGCTTCCTGCACCACCGCGTTCATTTCCTCTTGCGAGAACTGCGGCGCGCCAACCGACTCCTCCTCTGATAGCACTCCGGCGGTTGCGAGTAGCTTGATTAGATCCGCGCCGTTCTTGATCTCGAAGCGGATGAGTTTGCGGATTTCGTCCACACCATCGGCAATGCCTGAAAACTGGCCGAACTTGAGGTAGGGTGAGAAGCCGCTGATGTCGCCGTGTCCGCCGGTCGCTCCAACCGTCAGCGTCGCGACCTGCATTCTCGGCCCAATGATCGTCCCCGCATTGATCGCGTTGCGCAGCGCCACGTCGATGAACTCGCCGGCGCCAACGTCGCGGATCGTTGTGAAGCCGGCTTCGACAGTGCGCCGGGCATAGACATGCGCAACGACGGCCTGGTCGATCGGGCTCTTCCGAAAGAGGTCATCGTAGTAGTTCGCTGGCTGCGAGGTGATGTGAGTGTGGCAATCGATCAAGCCGGGCAACACGGTTGCGCCGCCCAGGTCAATCACCCTGGCTGCGGCAGGTGCGTGAGCAGCTACTGTCTGAGCCGGCCCAACTTCTTTTATCCGATCGCCCTCAATCAGAATCGCCTGATTGGTTAACACAGCGCCAGATCGAGTGTCGATGAGACGCCCTGCTTTGATAAGCACGAACTCGTTCTTCGCCTTCTCCGGAGCCTGTGCAAAGGTAAACGCCGCCGCAAGAATGAACGCAAGCGAGGATGCCACTATTCGTCGAATCATAACTCCCCTTTTCAAATCATCGGTGAGCCGCTGAGCAGGATACGGAAAACTGGTTCCTTGCCACTAACGACACCGGGACACGAAGGAGCACCAACAATGTAAAGTTAGGTGCCCACTACCCGGTCCGGCTTTGTGTCTTCGAGGCTTCGTGGCATAAACTGGTTTCTCCGCGTCTGCTAGACCAAGAGTGCTGCTGAGAAGATCAAGATTCTATCATTGAATCGCCTGGCGCGTAGGCTGCTTGCGCCCCGGAGCTTCCTGTAGGGTGTGATTAAAGTGAGACTCAAAGTTGCGGGAACATCGATTCCCATACAACTCGATTCATCGAGGTGTCTGGGGCTAGGAGCGTCCTTCGACTGTTTCAACAGTCTTCGGCTTCCAGGAGAGAAAACCGTTGAAACGGTTCGGGGATCCGCCCAGTCGAGACCACCTCACTGAAGTGAGGTGTTAATGAGATGGCCGCTCGCAGAGCCACGTGGAGCGAAGGAGTCAAGAGGATGACCTCGTAGCGAGTCCAACTTTCCATTACACCCGTCCTGTAGGCTCGTTACTTGCTCAAGACAGATTTGCCTGAGAGGGCGCTGCAGGTTCCAAATCAAACCTGGCGGCAAAGAGGGAGAAACTATGAAGCCATTACAACGCTCTTGTCTGATGCTGTTAGTCTTCGCGCTCTGCGCCATTCCTGCCCCCGCTCAACAAAAGGCCGGGCTGCAAGAAAAACTCAAACGCATCGAGCAGATGATTCAACAGGAGATGCAGAAGAGTGACGCGCCGGGCCTCGCGGTTGCGATCGAGCAGGACGGTAAGCTCGTTTACTCGAAGGGCTTCGGCTACGCCGATGTCGAGAACAAAGTGCCGTTCACGTCGCAGACCATCTCGCGTATCGGCTCGATCTCAAAGACCTTTACTGCTTTGTGCGTGATGCAGCTGGTCGAGCAGGGCAAGATCAAGCTTGACGATGAAGTGCAGGTCTACGTGCCGACCTTTCCAAAGAAATCCGCGCCGATCACGATTCGCCAGTTGCTCTGCCATCAAAGCGGAATCCGGCATTACAAGGGCCAGGAGTTCTTGAGCGCCAGACACTACACCACTGTTGAAGACGCGCTGGCGATCTTCAAAGACGATCCAGTGGGGTTCGAGCCTGGGACGCAGTTCGGTTATACGACCTATGGCTACGTGTTGCTCAGCCGCGTGGTCGAGGCGGCTTCGGGCATGAGCTTCCCCGAGTATTTGAAGCAGCACATCTTCGTCCCGCTCGGACTCAAGCAGACCTGGCTTGATGACCAGCCGCTCATCATCCCGCAGCGCGCGCGCAATTACACGAAGCGGCAGAATGGCCCCCTCGAAAATGCCCCCCAGGTCGATCAGAGCAACAAATGGGGCGGTGGCGGCGTGCTTTCGACCGTCGAAGACCTGCTGCGCTACGCCGATTCATACGAGGGCAAACAGATGCTCAAGCCTGAGACCATCGCGCAGATGTTCACAGCCCAAAAGACCAGTGATGGCAAGACGACGAGCTATGGGCTGGGTTGGGGGATCACGCTCGAAGACGGCAGACGACTGGTTGAGCATACCGGCGGATCAGCCGGCGCCACATCTGCGTTGTCGAAGTATCCGGAGCAGAAGACGACGATTGCCGTTCTTGTGAATAATGACTTCTATACCGGGCCGCAATTCAAAGCCAAAATAGCGAAGATCCTGTTTGAGCCGTGACGTCTGTGTTCTGTATCCAAAGGCTCACTCAATAGGCACGCGGCGACTCTTTGTTTCTCAGCAAGTTTCTCTGCGTGCCTTTGCGTCCTCCGCGCTAGTCGAATTGGCTCGAAAGAATCAACCGCAGAGGATGCGGAGGAGCGCAGAGGTACGCTGGCAAAACTCGCCGGGAAAACAGAGAGTTGTGCATCACCTGGTGGCGTCCCATGCGTAACAGGTGTGTTAGACTCAGCGTCGATGAGACGAGACCCGGTCAAGCTCGAGATATTCAAATCGCTCTATTCGTCCGTAGCCGAAGAGATGGGCGTCAGTCTTCGCCGCTCGGCATTCTCTCCAAACATAAAGGAACGCCGCGACTACTCCTGCGCGGTGTTCAACAAGGTAGGCGTGCTGATTGCGCAAGGCGACCACATGCCCGTGCACCTCGGCTCGATGCCTATGTCGGTCAAGGCGGCGCTCGAGACGCTGCAGCTTGCGCCGGGCGATATCGCCGTGCTCAACGATCCCTTTGCCGGAGGAACGCATCTGCCTGACGTCACTATGGTGGCTGCGGTGTATGGCAAAGACGGGGACAAGCTGAAACGCGGAGATTGGGGCGTGCCGCGTCAGCGCGCCTCTGCCTCGGGGCGTCGGGCAGGTTCTCGACTCTTCTACGTTGCCAATCGCGCGCATCACGCGGACATCGGGGGCGCGACGCCGGGATCCATGGGGCGCGCCGACGAGATCTATCAGGAAGGTCTGAGGATTCCTCCTGTGCGTCTGATGATCGGGGGACGGGTCAACGACGACCTGATGCGATTGATCTCGGCCAACGTTCGCATTCCCGAAGAACGAGAGGGAGACCTGACTGCACAACTCGGCGCGATCGCAACGGGCGAAGCTCGGCTGCTCGAGATAGTACAGCGATACGGCTTCCACGAGGCGAACTTGTATGCCTCGCATCTGATCGGCTACACGGCGGAGATGATGCGCGCCGTCATAAGAGATTTGCCGGA
>JBGPFL010000377.1:0-5555 GCA_041483295.1 Blastocatellia bacterium
CCGCAAGCGCAACAGGCTTTGATCGCGACGGTCTCTGAGTTATGCGTGTCGTTGTGCGTATCCATCATAGTGCCACCTGCCTTTTGGAATCGCTTTGGGTTACTGCAAGAGAGGTGCCAGAGGAAAAGATCCCAAAAGGCTTTGATTATTGAGCAGAAGCGCCGGAGTGGCGCGATGGCAGGCGCAGCAAAAACGTGACAGTAGAAGCGGGAGAAGGCGAAACCACGAATCACACGATGGACCTTACTCTCAGCCTGCTCAAGGTTCCCGCACCATCAAAGAACGAAAAAGAGGAGCCTTTAAGAAGGCTCCTCTTTCACATCCCACGTTGATCATGTGCGGACTAGTTCCTGGTAAACGAGAATGCTACGGAACGCTGGCCGGTCACGGTGTTGAACACCGTCAACATAACCTGTGACCCCACCGGCAACATCTTCTTCATATCTGACTTGCTGAGTTTGACGGTCATTCTGGTGTAGGTGCCGTTGACCAGCCTGGACGCGTTGTCGTAGCGCGGCGAAGGCAGAGACGCTCCATTGACCTCGATCGTCATTGCTCCGCCGACAAAGCCCAGTCCCGATACTGCCAGGCTCTTAGAGGTGGTCTCCAGTGCGCTGATCGCCGGACGTTCTGCTCCCGGGATCGAATTGGTCAGCGCGTTGTACGCGTTCACACGACCCGACGCGGTTACTTTGCCAGCGAGCCCGGGCAGCGGCTCGACGGTTGCAATTATGCGCTGTCTTATCTCGGCAGGGACCAGCGCGGGAAAGCGCGCCGCCAATAGCGCGGCGATTCCAGTCACGTGCGGAGTGGCCATCGACGTGCCTTCCATATAGGCGTACGAGCCGCTCGCTGAGGAGCCATCCGGGGGGTAGGTACTCAGTATAGAGACCCCGGGAGCCGCAACACTGACGGACGTGGGTCCGTAGTTCGAGAAGGGGGCGAGGTTGTCTCCAGAGTCCAGGGCGGCCACCGACATCAGACTCGGGAGATCAGTCCAAGCAGCCGGAAAGGTCGGAGTGCGGTCATTGTCGTCACCGATGCTGTCGACGCCGCCATTGCCCGCTGCGCATACAAAGAGAATACCCGCAGTCCCCGCCGCAGCGATGGCATCGTGCAAGGCTCGGGAATCGCCTGACGAAATCCAACTGGCGTTGATCACCTTCACATTTACTCCGCGGCGCTTCTGCTCGATCACATAGTTGATCGCCCGAACGGCTCCATCAATTGCGCCGGGCGTTTTGTCCAGAAACTTGAGGGACATCAGCTTCACTTGCCACGCGACTCCGGTCACACCCAATCCGTTGTTTCCTACCGCCCCTATCGTTCCCGCCACGTGCGTCCCGTGGCCATCGGCGGATGGATCGGTATACACATGATTGTTGTTGGCGAAGAAGTTCCACCCGTTCACATCATCGACCAGACCGTTGCCGTCATCATCCAGGCCGTTGCCGGCAACCTCACGCGGGTTCACCCACGCGTTTGCCGCGAGGTCCGCGTGCTGCAAGTACACACCGGTGTCGATCACCGCGACGACGACGGCCTCGCTGCCTGTGGTGAGATCCCACGCGCGGATTGCAGAGATATCAGCTCCAGCCTTTACTGAGCTTGTGGACGGCCCGGAGTTCTTCAATCCCCACATCTCGCCGAAGAAGGGATCGTTGGGCGTTGTGTCGGTTTTGTAACAAAGAAAGTTCGGTTCGGCATACTCGACCCTCGGGTCTTTACTGGCCTGGGCGACCGCATCTTCAACGGACATCGTGCCGTTGAGGTTTATAAGACATGATCCGTCGGGTTCGGCCGGTGACAGCGCCTCAGTGCTGGCACCTTCTCCGAGCAATGAGTCGCCTGTTCCGGATTGCGCTAGTACGAAGGCCCCGGTCTCCGCCTTGAACTTGACCAGTATCTGATCGCCTGCATAAGTGAGTTGCGGGTCGCTGGAGGGCGTCGAATTGACGCTGACGCGCGAGATCATTACAGACATAAGAACGGCGAACATTAACGCAAAGGACACGACTTTTCTCATTGAACACACCTCTCCCTTATCGGGCCTGGCTCACTTGCTCGAAGAATGGTTTGGACGCAACTCGGACGTAGCGTTGCGCACCGGATTTCTTTTAAGGGGACCACTCGATTCGCCTCTGATCGTTGCTCGCCGCATCGACCTTGGCTTCGCTTTAGGTTAAGGCAAACGTGGGACCATAGGCTAAAGCGCAGCAAATAGGGGCTTGGAGAGTGCGGTTGAGTATATCGGCTACAGGTGGCGGAGTGTGGGAGTGTGGGAGAGGGGGAGAAAGGGAGAAAGGGAGAAAGGGAGAAGGGGAGGGGAGAGTGGGAGGGAGAGTCAGCGATGTGGCAGGCCGAAAACAAGAAACCTCTGCCGCGGCATCAAGCCCGGCGAGTAAAGGAAATCAGGTGAGTCATCCTAAGTTTGGGTCGGAGATGTGTTCGAAAACACTTACGAAATCTTAGATTCCAACTCCTTGACCCGGTCAAACAGACTGGAATAATCTGCTTCAGTTTGGAGACGACTTTTATTCAGGGCCTCTATCTTATAGCCCAGTCCAGCGATATCGCGAGCTAGTCTAGATTCCACCTGGTCAAGACGAGCACTCAACTGAGTTACCTCTGCTCTCAACTGAGTTACCTCTGCATTCACACGATCTACGCCGTCCTTAACTTCACGCACAAGTGCAAGCACCGCCGTGAGTGTCGGTTGGGTAGTTCTATCCTCATCGTTGTTTGGTAGGTTTTGAGTAAGCTCGTCGTTAGCCATATTTCTCTCCTTGTCCGCCCCACCGTAAGAGCATCTCTGTAATGTTATGACGGTCGTGGGCGTACAACCGAGATGTATGCGTATCATGGCAATCTTGTTCGCAACGTGTCAACCGCAAATGATAACATTCCCCCCACTCCCTTTCTCCCTTTCTCCCCTTCTCCCCGTCTCCCCTTCTCCCTGTCTCTATTCCGCTGGCCTCCGCTGCAAGAACCGCTTCAACGATAGGCAACTCAGTGCCAGACTCGCCGCTGCGAGGATCAGAATGAAGAACTCAACTGTGTAGCGGGGCTCGGGGTTCTCCAGACTCGACAAGAACAGAAGCCGCGGCACAATCAACAATGCCAACAGGAGTACCCAGGCCCGAGATCCGCCGCCCTTCCACAACAGACACGCTCCAACCGCAGCCAGCAACGTGTACCCCCACGTCAGCAAACAGAAAAGCGACAACCAGTACTGCTGGTGTATTTCCGGATCCATGCCCGAGACCGGAAACAGCCAGCCTTGAAACGGATAGTACTGCGAGTGCGTGTCGAACCACAGTGAGATGATCCGTCTGACGGGAACAACGATGTAGTAACGCCCTGGATGCCGTGCGATGCGCTCGCGGGCGATGTCACCAAACGCAGCATCTATCTCGGGCGTCATCCGCACATTGGCTCCTTCATCCACGGTCTCGACTTCGTCCGGCTCCTCAGGCGGATCCTCTTCATCCGAGGCCTCTTCTTCGTCGGTGGAATCGGCGTCCTCATCGCTCGCAGGCTCGTCGCTCGCCGGCCCGAGCTCTGTAGCTCCAGGCTCGCCCGCCAGCGCAGGGTTGCTGCTCTTTGGCTGCTCCGGCGGCGGAGCAGCCGGCGGCGGCGGCGTGGGCAACGGCGCATTTGCTATGTTGTTGTACCGATCCAACAATGCGGCAACTCGATCTCGCTCTTCTGTCGAGTCGAAGGCGTAACTCGGCGCTTTCTCTATATGAATCCGCCTCAGGTCCAGACCATATTCAAAGGCATCTGTGTAGCGCTCTTCGTCCACCCAGGTTCTAAGCCAGTCCACGTAGCCATGCGGCACGAAGTCCTGGGGCATCACTGCAGCGGCCGGCGCAAGCGGCTCAAAGACCCCGAACAGCCGCGCGTTCCTTATCGTCCAGGGCGCAAGCGCAAGCGCAAATCCAATCGAAAACATTACGCCCCGAGCAACCGCGGTCCCGAGAATTCCGGGAACCAGTCGGCGAGTCGCCGGGTTCCACGCTCGAATTGCGGCGACCAGCCCAACCAGCGCTGCCGTCGAGCCAATCGCGGCGACAAAGAATCCGCTGTCAGGACGCACAAGAGTCGCAGCCCCGCCCACCAGTCCGGCAACAACCCATAGCACAAAGCCGCGCACCCGACTCTCCGCCTTGAGCGCGAGTGTGGACGCCAGAACGCACGCGGTCACAAGCAGCATCGCCCACGTCTCAGTCAGAATAGCCGCGACGTATATCGCGCCGAACGGACACGAAGCAGCCAGCGCCAACGCAATCAACAAAACACGGCGGCGTCTGTCGGGTTCCCAATCGGCCGGCACCCAGGCCAGCGCAAGAAGCGCGATCACCCAACAGGTCACCGTGTCGAGCCCCGCTTGAATCACCCGAACCGCACGATTGTTGTCGATTCCGAACGTTCTATAGACACCCGCCAGGAACATCGGATAGCCGGGCACGCGAACGTAAGTGGGTATGAAGGGCTCTTCGACCTCGACTGAGTAGCTTCCGTGCTGAATGACATTCCTGGCGATATTTGCATAGAAACGCCCATCATCAGGCTGATCGGTCGGAAACCGAAGCGCCAAAAGGAGCCGGAAACCCAGCGCCCCGGCCGTCAGCATAATGGCAATGATTGCGTATCTCTTCATCGAACCCGTGATTACCCGCTATTCTCGATTGTGCAAACCCGTCGCTCCCGTTCGCCCTCCGCTCGCGCGAAAACGCAAACTCTTTAGCGAGAAGCTTGAGAGCGCAAGCCCGCCCACCGCAGCGACAAAAGGGAGAAACTCGACCACGTATCGACCTTCAGGATGTTCCTGAGAGCACAGGAACGCGAGGCGCGGCACGATCAACAACAGCAGCAACAGGAGCCAGCGACGCGAGCCTGCATTCGCCCACATCACCCACGCTCCGCCCCACCCGAGCAGCGTGTAGATCAAGAGCATCGCCGCAAAGGCGGGAAGCCAATACTGCTGATGAGCGGCGGTGTCGAGATCCGCCAGCGGAAAGAGCCGGCCCTGGAAGGGATAGAACTCTGAGTGCGTGTCGAACCACAACGAAATCGCTCGCCTGAGCGGCAACCCCACATAGTACCGCAGAGGATGGCCGGCAATGCGCTGGCGGGCGATCTGCGCGAACTCAGCGTCGATGTCCGGCGTCATCCTCACGAACTGCTCCGGTTCACTCTCATCAACCTGTTGCGACAGACTGTCATCGCTGCCCGCATCGGCGTCCTCGGATTGGTTGCCGGCGGGTTCCGTAAAATGATTGTACCGTTCATACAAAGCAGCCACGCGTGCCCGTTCCTCGAGCGAGTCGAACGCATAGGAGGGCGCCTGATCTATGTTCAGCGGTTGCAGGTCGAGCCCATCTTCGAGAGCGACCACATACCGCTCGTCATCAACCCAGGTGCGCAGCCATGCTATGTAGCCAACCGGTGCGAACTCGTCGGGGTTGTTCGCGTAGAGGGGCGCAACGGGTTGAAAAATCCCAAATACCCTCAGATTTCTTACAGTCCAGGGCGTAAGTACCCCCGTGAAG
>JBGPFL010000378.1:0-5543 GCA_041483295.1 Blastocatellia bacterium
AAGATGAAGCTCTATGACGGCGAAGACGTCGAGGGGTTCAAGTCGAAAGATGTGCGGGAGCTTCAGGAAGACACGATTCGCGAGGGCATGGATGGCATAAGCCCGCGCTACGTGATCAACCGGCTGTCGAACGCGCTCGTCCGCGACAACATTACGTGCATCAATCCGATCGATTCGCTTCGAGCCATTAAGGACGGCTTCGAACAGCATTCCGGAATCTCGGGCGAGCAGCGCGAACGCTACTTGAATTTGGTAGCGACTGCCAGACGAGAATACGACGATATCGCGAAGAACGAAGTGCAGCGGGCGTTTGTCTATTCGTTCGAGGAGATGGCCAAAGGGCTGTGCGACAACTATCTGGACAACGTCGAAGCCTATTGCAACAAGGAGAAACTGAAGGACTCCATCACCGAAGAGGAGTTGGAGCCGGACGAGAAACTTATGCGTTCGATAGAGGAACAGATCGGAATCAGCGAGAACGCGAAGAACACGTTTCGGCAGGAGATCCTCATCAGAATCTCGAGCTACGCTCGCAAGGGCAAGTCCTTCGAGTACAAGTCGCACGAGCGATTAAAGGAAGCGATCGAGAAGAAGATCTTTGCGGACCTGAAGGACGTCGTCAAGATCACAACCTCGGTAAAGACGCCGGATAACGATCAACTGCGGCGCATCAACGAAGTGATAGATCGGCTGGTCTCGCAGCACGGCTACTGCACAGTCTGCGCGAATGAGCTTCTCACTTACGTCGGGACGCTGCTTTCGCGTTAGCGAGCCTGGGTACGCATCGCTTCCAGCGTGCGCACCTGCAAGCCCGCACGCTGGAAGCGAGCGTACCCAACCCTGTAACGCCCGCATTGCCCCGCCGGGACTTGCGGGCGTTGATTTAGATAGAGGCGAGACAGAGGAGAACCAGCCCGCTCCGTGGATTTCATTGAAGGCCGCATCTACAGCTTGCAGTAAAGGGTCACACTATGTCAGTCCAGCGAAACGACTGGTCATTGCAGCGCAAGGGCCAGATCGATCAGGAGCGCCATAAGGAACGCGTCCGGGAAGCCGTTAAGAAGAACCTCGGTTCGATAGTGTCGAACGAGTCCATTATCCTGTCGGACGGCAAACGCGTCGTCAAAGTTCCCATCCGCTCACTCGACGAATACAAGTTTCGCTACGACTACCGCAAGCGGAAGCACGTCGGAACCGGCGACGGCAAGAGCAAAGTGGGAGACGTGATTGCGCGCGAGGGTCAGCCGGGTCAGGGGCCAGGCAAGGGACCGGGTGCGGGCGATCAGCCGGGTCAGGAGTACTACGAAGCTGAAGTCGATATCGATGAGATCGCCAAGCTCATTTTCGAAGATCTCCACCTGCCTTACCTCGAAGAGAAGGCCAAGCAGGCCGTCCAGTCCAAAACAACTAAGTTCACAGAGATCCGCCGGGCAGGCATCCTGTCGAATCTCGACAAGCGCCGCAGCATAATGGAGAACATCAAGCGCCGGGCCCGCGAAACCGGCGACGCTCGAATGGGCCGTTTCAAGAAGGAAGATCTCCGATACAAGAGCTGGGATGAACAGACTCAGTACGAATCGAACGCCGCTGTCATAGCGATGATGGACGTGTCGGGATCCATGGGCGAGTTCAAGAAGTACATCGCGCGTTCGTTCTATTTCTGGATGGTGCGCTTCCTCAAGACGAAATACGATCAGGTGAAGATCGTCTTCATCAGTCATCACACCGAAGCGAAGGAAGTGACCGAGGAACAGTTCTTCACTCAGGGCGAGTCGGGCGGCACCGTCGTCTCCTCCGCCTATCGTCTCGCGCTCGACACAATCGCGGAGCGCTTTCCCACCAGAGATTGGAATATATATCCGTTCCACTTTTCAGATGGAGACAACTACTACTCCGACAACGACGAGGCAGTGCGGCTCGCCGATGAACTGATTGGAACCTGCAATCTCTTCGGCTACGGCGAGATCGGCGAAGAGGGCGCGGCCAGTTATCGCAGGTCGTCAGGCGCCTTGCTCTCCATCTTCAAAGACCGTCTCAAGAATCAGGAACGGTTCGTCGGCGTGCGGATAGACGATAAGGAAGACGTTTATCCCGCGCTGAAGGATTTTTTCGGCAAGCGCGGCGAGGAAGCCTGATCTTCAACCACAGGCTTACACCGCCTGGGCGAAGAGAAGGTCGCCGGCTCGCTGAAGCGCCTCCCGCAGATGTCGGGCGGTCAGGAACACTATGATCGATAGAGAAGTCAAAGAACTGGAGGCGGCGGTGGATCGGATATGGGAGGTCGCGACCGCCACGTTCAAGTTGGACCCTTTCCCGGTCCGCTTTGAAATTGTGCCGGCGAGCGTGATGTATGAAGTCGGCTCCTACGCGTTGCCCGGCCGCTACTCGCACTGGACCTTTGGCAAGGCTTATCACCGGATGAAGATGCTGTACGACTTCGGCCTGTCCAAAATCTACGAAGTGGTCATCAACTCTAACCCTTCCTACGCGTTCCTGCTCGAGACAAATTCGCTGGTTCAGAACATGATGGTCATCGCGCACGTTTTGGGTCACGTCGATTTCTTCAAGAATAGCGTCTACTTCTCGCGCACGAATCGGCGCATGGTGGACGAAGCCGCCATGCACGCGCGCCAGATGGCCGAGTATGAATTCACCCACGGCCGCAAGGTTGTCGAGGAGTTCCTCGATGCCGTTTTGTCGATCGATGAGCACATCGACCCCAACTTCTTTATTAAGAAGGATGCGCCCGAGCAGGAGAAGAGCGAAGCAGAGAAGGCGAAGAAGAAGAGGCCGGAGGGTCGCTACGACGACCTTTTGTCAAAACTGGAGATCGCGGGACAGGACGACACTGTAATTGACGGCGACGGCACGCATAAACCCAGTGTGGCTGCGCCGGAGAAGGACCTGGTGTACTACATAATGAAGAATTCGCCCGCGCTGAAAGACTGGCAGCGCAACGTGATGGCAATGCTCCGCGAGGAGATGGAATACTTCGTCCCCCAGATGCAGACCAAGATCATGAATGAAGGCTGGGCAAGCTACTGGCACTCGCGGATAATGCGCGAGATGGATCTGTCTACCAGCGACCACCTTGAGTTTGCCGAGTTGCACGCCGGAGTGGTCTCCCCGCACAAGGGTCAACTCAACCCCTACTACCTCGGATACAAAATATTTGAAGACATCGAGAAACGATGGGACAACCCGACCGACGAGGAGCGCGAGAAGTTCGGTCGAAAGGGGGGCGAAGGCCGCGAGAAAATCTTCGAGGTGCGCGAACTGGACAATGACATCTCATTCCTGCGCAACTACCTGACCGAAGAACTATGCGAAGAACTCGACATGTTTGTCTACGAGCTGGTGGACGAAGAGGACTGGACGGTGACGGAGAAGAAGTGGGAGAAGGTGCGCGACCAGCTCGTCGCAAATATGACGAACTTCGGCTTTCCCTACATCGAAGTGATCGATGGAGACTACGACGGCAACCGGGAGCTCTACCTCAGACACCGCTACGAGGGAGTGGAGCTCGATATGAAGTACGGGCGCAAGACTCTCGAGTATGTCTACAAGCTTTGGGGACGCGACGTTCACCTGGAGACGGTAGTCGACGAAGAGCCGATCGTTATGCACTACGACGGCAGCGAGCACGATGAAGACTGAGCCGATTTCGGATTTCGGATTGCCGATTTGCCTTTCAGGTCTCAGGTTTGAGGTATCGCTTTACCTTCTTGACGGCGGCCAGGAGACATATCGTTTATGGTTTTTCGTTTCTCGTCTTCGGGCGGGGCGTTCTGGATTCGAATAGGAACCACACACCGAAAGCGAGAAGAACGAGAAACGACAAACAATTAAGCGAGAAACAGTCCAAGGGTCTACAGTCTGAATCCAAATATACAATTCAAATCGGAGTGGTGAAATGAACCATCGAGGATCAATGGCAGTCGTTCTTCTTGCTGCAGCAATCTTACCCCTCTGCGTCTGGCCATCCTCCTCGCGGGCCTGGGGAGACGAGGGGCATCGCTGGATCAACCAGGTGGCCGCCGCCCACCTGCCCGCGGACATGCCCGACTTTCTTAAGAACGCCGGGCCGCGACTCGCCTTCCTTGGACCGGAGCCCGATCGTTGGCGCGACAGCAAGGAACTCTACAGCGCCCTTCGTGAGGTGAATGCTCCGGACCACTTCATCGACATAGACAAGCCCCAGAACTTCGAAGCGTTGCCCGACGACCGCTACAAATACGGTGACTGGCTTCGCGCCGGCGGCAAGAACCCAAAGGACATCGGATTCCTTCCCTACTCGATCCTTGAAGGCTATGAGAAAGTGCAGGTGCTGTTTCGCCTTTGGCGCGACCCGCAGCGCGCGTCCGAGCGCGAACAGATAGAGCAGAACATCATCTACTACGCCGGCGTGATGGGACACTATGTAGCGGATGGTTCGCAGCCGCTTCACACCACTATTCACTATAATGGCTGGACCACCAGCTCCAACCCCGACCTGAGTACGCGTGAACCGCTGCACGGGCGATTTGAAACAGAGTACGTCAGAGCGCAGATCCGTCCCGAAGACTTCGACGGCATGGTCAAGCCCGCCTCGCGCCTTCAGGACGCGTTTTCAGACATAATGAAGTACCTGTTCGAGTCGCACAGCCAGGTCGCAAGGCTCTATCAACTCGATAAGGCAGCCCGGTGGAACGACCAGAATCGCGATCCCGGCTCGAAGCGCTTTGTGACGGCGAGGCTTGCGGCTGGATCCCAGATGCTGGCCAATCTATGGTACACGGCCTGGGTCAACTCGGCGGGCGCACTCCCCCCATCCCGGTAAGGGTTACGAAGGGGCAGCCACGAATTTCACGAATTGCACGAATGATCAATGAATGATTCGTGTCAATTAGTGGAATTCATGTGATTCGTGGTTTCGCCTTTACGTTGACCGACCGTCAGGCGAGGCCCCCGGTCTGGAGAGCCGTCTCGGCATCAACGATAAAAAAATTGGCAAGCACGGCTCGCCGGGTCGTTCAATTGAATAGCGGGGGCTCTCAAGCCAGAGCACGGGCTGGAACGTTAAGAGTTATCTTGAGAGCCCCCCCGCTTTCTACGAGCATAAGGGAACGTGATGAAAAAGAGATTACTTTTGGCTCTCGCGCTGGCTGCATTTGTATCGAGCGTAGCTTCAGCGCAAGGAATAATTGTCCCAGACGACTGTCATCGCTGCCCGCCTCACCCTCGACCTCCCGTTCCGCTTCCGCGCGTACTCAAGGTCAAGTCAGTCAAGATCACGACCAAGATCGACTCTCAGGTCGCGACAACACGAGTGGAACAGGTCTTCGAGAACGACACGCCGTACACGCTCGAAGGCTCTTTCTTCTTTCCCATACCCGAGAGCGCGTCTCTCTCCGATTTCGCCATCTACGACGGGGATAAGCGTATGGCCGCGGAGGTCATGGAGCGAGGGAAAGCGCGCCAGATCTATAACGAAATCGTCCGCAGGATGATCGACCCCGGCCTGCTCGAATATGCCGGCAAAGATCTGTTTCAGGCAAGCGTCT
>JBGPFL010000379.1:0-5538 GCA_041483295.1 Blastocatellia bacterium
CGTCGTGGCTGATCTTCTCGAGAGGGCACCGCTACACCGATCTCGCCCACCACGTTCGCCGCCTGTTGAATGTGGGCCTTGCGGCTGTGGGCTTCACGGCCTCGCTGCCGATAATGGCTGTGGTTGCGCTGGCGGTCAAGCTGGGCTCGAGAGGGCCGATCTTCTACGTCCAGGAGCGTGTCGGCAAGAACGGCCGGGTATTCAAGATCATCAAGTTTCGCTCCATGCGATGCGATGCAGAGGAAGAGTCGGGTCCGGTCTGGGCGGAAGCGTCTGATCCGCGAGTCACTCGAATCGGAAAGATCATTCGAAAGCTGAGGCTGGATGAACTTCCGCAGTTCGTCAATGTGTTGCGGGGCGACATGAATTTTGTCGGGCCGCGTCCCGAACGGACGGTCTTCGTCAATCAACTGGACGCCATCATCCCGTATTACTCTCAGCGCCATCTGATCAAGCCGGGACTGACCGGGTGGGCCCAGATCAAGTACCCGTACGGTTCTTCCGTGGAAGATGCCATCGAAAAACTTCGCTACGATCTCTTCTACGTCAAGAACCAGTCGTTCATTCTGGACGCGATAATTATCTTCGAAACTATCAAGACAGTTCTGTTCGGCCGCGGCGGCAGATAGCGACCCCGGCCGGGATTGAGTCCGGCCGTTTTGCAGGAGATCAACAATGTTGAACATGGAAAAGAGAATTCTGAACCTCGGAGTAACCCTGGCCCTTTTGGCTTGTTTGCAATCACCATTGGCCTTCGCTCGAGCGTCTCAAACGGCGAAGCTCGACGATGGCAGGCGGCGGACTGCTGACACGCGCCCTCTCAATTCCGCCGAGGACTCAAGCCCATCCGAAGATGCCGCGATTCAGGCCCAGATAAACTCGGTCTATCAGAGCTTCTTCAATTCCTACCGGCTGGGTGCGGGCGACGCCGTGGCAATTTACATCGACAAGCATGCCGAGGACTCGGTGCCGAGGGCAGTGGTCTCGCCCGTCGGCCAGATCTATTACCCGCTCCTGGGAAACGTTGCGGTAGCTGGAAAGACCATGTCGCAGCTTCAGGACTACTTTACGTCGTCTGTCTCTGAGTTCATCAAAGACCCACGGGTCACCGTTTCGCTGCTGGAAGCAAACAGCGCAAAGATCGGCGTGCTGGGCGACGTGCACACTCCCGGGGTGCTGGTTATGGCTCGGCCCATGCGCGTGCTGGATGCGATCACCGCCGCCGGCGGGATACTCGACACCGGCAGCACATCTAAGGTGTCGCTGCTGCGCCAGTACGAGGACGGGCGAGTGCAGATGCTGGCAGTCAACGTTAAGAGGATACTCGAGGGTAAAGGCGGCGCGGAAGAGAACCTGTATCTGAGAGCGGGGGACACGGTCATCGTCCATGGGAACCTGTTCAAGAAGATCACCAAGATATCGAGTCTTGTGGGAGTTACGACTTTCATTACATTTCTAACGCGTGGGGGACGCTAGCCGCAGGTTTGAACGCGGGTGCGCGAGCAAGGGCAATACGATGAAGAGTAAATTCGAAAACTACTGAGGAGCCCTTAATGACAAAGCCAAGCTTCCAACTTGCCAGAGACACGAACTCAGATGCCTCGGCTGAAGAGACGCATCGCAGTCCTCTGGCCGATCTCGTAAGCGCGCACTTGCGCGCAAGGGGGATGCGGCAGATCGACTTCTGCCGCCAGACGGGATTCGATCAGGGATTGCTCTCCAAGATTCTTTCATCGGTTGTGAGCACACTTAATGTCGAGAGCGCGCTAAGACTTGCCGAGGGACTTGGTATTCCGCCCGCAATGGTCTTCGAGGTAATCGGCAAGAAGGACGTCGATGAATTGCTCCGAAGGTTCTACTCGCACTCGGACACCTCAGGCACACTGATGTAAGAAGCTCCGTTGACAAGGGAACTGCCCACCCTATTTAATACCTGAGCTTGGACCTGTAGGACACCGCGCCCGGCGTGCCATGTCGATCGGCGCTCCCGGTGTAGTTCGAAGTCTGCTATGTCAGGTAAGAAGCGAACACGCTCGAGATCCGTTGATCCCCGGGCATCCACGCCGCAGGCTGCGCCCACGCCAGTTGTTGTGATCGACTCCGCAGAGCAGGATCACCTGCCTGCCGTCACGGACGCTCTCTCGGCAAGATCGAAGTGGATATGCGCTCTGGCGCCTGTGGTTCTGGCCATTCTGGTTTCGCTCAATACGCTCTGGAATGGCTGGGTCGCCGACGACGATACTCAAATCGTCAAGAACGTCGCGCTTCAGAAGCTAAACAACATTCCGCATTCGTTCACCAGCAGCGTTTGGTCCTACGCCACCAGCGACATACTGTTCACGGTCGACACTTATTATCGGCCGTTCTTCATGACGCTGTTTACCATAAACTATGCAATCGTCGGCCTAGCACCCTGGGGCTGGCACTTAATTAACCTGCTGATCCACGCAGCGGCGACGCTTCTGGTATTCATCACGATCAAGGAACTGACCCATCGGCCTGAAATGGCGGCGATCACCGGCGCCCTGTTCGCGTTGCATCCGGCACACGCCGAGTCGGTGGCGTGGGTGTCGGGAATAACGGATCCACTGATGGCTTTGTTCCTGTTGCCGGCGTTCTGGTGCTATCTGCGCTGGCGAAACGGTGGGCGCAAGTACCTCATTGCGGGGCTGATTTTCTTCTACTTTTTGGCGCTCTTCGGCAAAGAGACTGCGCTGGCGCTGCCGCTCGTGATCGCCTGGTGTGAGTTGTTCCACTTCAAAGATCTCGCGCCGCTAAAGGTCAGACTCATGCGGGCTGTGTGGTTGCCGGCTCTGCTTGCGCTGCCGACTGCCGCTTACTTCGGGATGCGTTACTTTGCGCTGCGCGGAGTGCTTCTTGGAAGCGGTCAGCGCTATCCGTTTGAGTGGGCGCTGAAGACCGTCCCGTTGGCCATCATCAAATACATTAAGCTTATGCTTTTGCCGTGGGGCCACAGCTACCAGCACTACACCGAATTCGTCGGATCAATTGCCGACAAAGAGTTTCTTCTGCCGCTGGCGGTGATCGCGGCGCTGATTGCGGCGATTGCGGTGACCCGATCGCGATTACTCGCCTGGGGTGCTGTCTGGTTCATCGCTATGCTGGCCCCGGCGCTCGGTGCAATGCGCCAGTTCGACCCCGAATACCTGGTCCAGGACAGGTACCTCTACCTTCCTTCGATCGGATTCTGTCTGGCGCTGGCCCTGCTAATCGATTGGTTGACGAAACGCTACGGCTTGAAGGCTGGGGCCGCTGTGGGGGCCGCGCTCCTGATCGTTTACGGCGCGGCAGACGTCAGGCAGAATCGAATGTGGAACGATGGAATCATCCTCTTCGAGAATTGCGTTGCGGCCGATCCGGACTCGGCTGAGGCCCACGTGTCCCTGGCTCGCGCCTACTTCGAATCCGGTCGGGTTCGAGAAGGCGAAGAGCAGGCGCGCAAGGGTCTGGAGTTAGCCCCCGGAAGCGCCAGCCCATATCTGGTCCTGAGCTATTTCGCGCGCGCGTCGGGAAAGCTGGACAAGTCCATCGAGTATCTCGAGCGCGGTACTTCAACGGTCGAAGGGACCCCCATAACCAGATTCAAGCTGGCAACAATGTATTTGAACCTCGGATTGCTTCAGGCCCAGACCAGGAATACGGCAGAGGCTGAGCCAAACATGCTGCGCTCGCTTGAAATCTGGCCGCGGGCAACCGGTTGGTTCTACACGGGTCAATTCTACTTCGACCAGGGCCGTTATGAGGAGGCGCTGGCAATGTTTGAGAGCGCTCTCGGCACCGTCCCGCGTAGATTTGCTCCGATCCACCTCAGGCTGGGGTGGACCTACGATAAGCTGGGCCAACGCGCGAGCGCGCGCGCCGAGTACGAGAAGTACCTGGACCTTGCGCCTAACGCGTCCGACGCCACAGAAGTGACCCGCCGTCTTTCACAATTGGAGTTGTGAGAGCGGTACACGGTCACACTGCTCATACCCACCTCGTGAGAGGTGGGTCCCTGATGATGTAGCCTATACACCGAAGCCACCTGCATCCGCATACCCACTTCGTGAGAAGTGGGTCCCTGATGAATTGGCCTACACTGAAGCCATCGCGTCCGCATACCCGCGGCTTGTAGGCTACAACATCAGCAACCCACCTCTCACGAGGTGGGTATGCCGAAAGGGCACGCCGCGCGGCTTGTAGGCTCCAACATCAGCAGCCCACCTCTCACGAGGTGGGTATGCCGCCAACTGAGTCGGGTGGATTTGCGGAGATCGAGTTTCAGACAGCCTCTGTCGTTGGTGGGAATTCGGCGAGCACATGCATCAGATTCACAGTGACTGACTACTAGAAATTGAGAATCCATTCAATTGACTCGACGACACCATACCGTTCGAGATCAGGACGCAGCCGTTCGAGAAGCTTGCGCAGGTCCTCGGTCACAGCCGCGCGCAACCGGACAGGCTGAGCGCTGGACTGCGCAACGCCGACAACCGCAAGTCTGAGACTCTCCGTCAGCCCTTCCCTGAACTGAGCAGGACTGGCCTTGCCGATGAAGACTATCTCGCCCCCGAGATATTCGAACTCCGCGCCGAATGGATCCAGGAATGGATAGCGGTCAGCGATCTTGAGCTGACCGGCTCGAAGGTACATTGAAAAAGCATCCCGCTGTTCGATTGCTCGAGAAGCTTCGTCGATGGTCCTTGCGATCTCACCCAACAATCGTTTGATCTCAGCCATCGTTTCGGCTTCTTCCACGTCCATCGACTGGCCGGCGACCGAAGTAATTGCCACAACCGGCGTATCCTCGACCGATATCTCCCCGGGGTCGGCGCTCACCGGCGCCGCCAACGAGTCTCCCCTGCTCGACGCCGAAGCTGCTACGACCAGGAGCGGCTCAGCCGGCGACGAGGACCAATACCTGTCCCTATCTTCGTCGACTAGCGCGCCCGCGTCGAATTCGTCGCCATTACTCGGCTCGATGAAAAAGGGCATCTCCTCACTGTCGGGCGGGGCCGGAGGGCCCACTTTTTCAGCTGCGGGTGAACGCGCTTCTGGTGCGGCGCTGTCGGTTGGTTTACCGGCGCTCTTGCGAGACCCCGACTCCAGGTGTTTCGCAGCTTCGACAGCAGGAGCTACGGGCGATTGCGCCGCCGTTCGACTCTGCGCAGGGGCGGGAGTCGCTTCGACTGCGGCACGTCTGAAATACACGTCGAAGGTGCCTCCGGCGCGATTGCACTCATCAAGCACTTCTTTCAAGGCCAGGCCCTCAGCGGCCGGGCCATCTTGATCGTGGCTGACTCCGTCGAACCTCATTACGCGGCAATGGTCATCCTCAATGTGCACAAGAGCGAGGTTACCGTCCTGGGTAGCGACCTGCACGAACCACTCGCGGTCGCTTTCGCGGCGCAGCTTGGCAATCATTCTTTCGAGGTCGGCAAAATCGGTGCTGAGAGCAGTGTAGAGCGGTTCGGCGTCGACCAGTCCGGCAAGGGCCGCCGTCGCGCCGGCGGGAAAACTGTAGACCGAAATTCGACC
>JBGPFL010000380.1:0-5538 GCA_041483295.1 Blastocatellia bacterium
CGACAGGACTACGTGCGAGCTCGCATCATGAACCTGCGAAAACGACTCGGGGATTTTGCGATGATCGACACGTCACGGCTGCCGCAGGACCGGGTGTCCTATGGCTCGACGGTTGTGCTCTACGATGTTGATGCGGGTGACGAGATCACCTACACCCTGGTGATGTCGGAGGACTCAGACGTTTCTCAGGGCAAGATCTCTACCACCTCCCCGATTGGGCGCGGGCTTATGGGTCGGGGCGAAGGGGATGAAGTAGAGATCAGCACTCCGGCAGGCAAGCGAAGGTTCGAGATCATCACACTCAGGACTATCCATCAGAACGGCGAGTCACTATCTTGACAAGCGGTATGGCCGTTTGCGATAGTAGCGCGTCAGTAGCATGTGTTAGGCCGAAGGCGCGGAGGCCGTAATGATTAGCGAGGCCATCGGAGCTGGGTCAAAGCGCATTATTGACGCAATTGTGCGTGCGCTGGCACGCAGCCGTGCGAACCCGAACCTGTTAACTTTCCTCGGGTTGTTGGTGAACATAGGCTGCGGAGTGCTGTATGGGTATGGAAGATTTGTAACGGCGGGATTATTGTTAATCTTCGCCGCGTTGTTGGACATTCTGGATGGCCAGGTGGCTCGCCTGCGCAGGCGGGTTACGCGGTTCGGCGCGTTCCTTGACTCGGTGCTCGACCGCTATTCCGACATTATTGTTTACGTCGGTATCATGGTGTTCTACGCCCGGGCACAGGCTGACCGATCGATGCTGCTGGTGACCGTAACCGGGCTCGCCCTGGTAGGGTCAGTGCTGGTCAGCTACGCTCGAGCAAGAGCCGAGTCGCTCAACATCGCGTGCAAGGTGGGATTCCTCGAGCGGCCCGAGCGGCTGGTGTTGCTCATTATCGGCTCGCTCACCGCGACAGGCGATCCGTCAAACCCGTTCCTGCATAAGATGCCGCAGGTCCTCTGGGTTCTGGCGGTGCTGTCGCACTGGACGGTAGTGCACAGGATCTATCACACCTGGCTGCAGTCCAGAGCGCCGGATCGCGCAGCGATTGTGGCGGCGATGGAGGAGAGAGATCCTGGCAGCAGCGAGAACTTTGTTCACGCGGACTATTCCGTCCAGAGGACGGAAGCGATTGCGGATTTCGGATCCCCAAAGCGAGAGGCGAACGCCGGGTTCTGATCCGGTTTGAAAGTAGAGCCGACGCCGCACTCGGCGATAGGAGCAACCTTTATGATGCTGTGCCCCTGCTGTGGTAGTGATATGTTGCTCGGAGCGCTTGATTGCAGGTGCGGCGCTCGGTTCGTTGGCGAACCGCTCAGCGATCCCGCAGTTAAGCTTCAGCGTTTCGGGCCGGCAGTGACCGCAGTAGCCCTTCTGGGGATCGTGGTGGCTGCGGCCTTGCTGTTTACCAAGTTCCTCGCGCTTGCGGCCGTGCTGGTGGTCTGGGCGGCGCGCAAAGCAATGCGACTGGCTCAGCGCGATCCGGAAAGTTACGGCGGATATCGGACGGCGGCTGCGACTCTCGCCGTGACGCTGACAGCAGGCGTGGTCTCAGGCGGCTTCGCGATAGCCAGCATCCCAAGGCTGATCAAGGATCGAAAAGCCAAAGAGACTGCGGCGACCTGCGCGCCGATGTATCGATACTATCAACTGATCGAGGAATACAGGCATAAGTACGGGTCCTACCCGTTAGACGAACCTGCGGTGAAGCGGTTTATCAGCGAGTCGCTCCCGCGCGATTACTGGAATAAAGCGATCGCTTATCAGGGCCGCACAGATTACGTGGTAGGCATTTCGTCGCAAAGAACCGGAATCCCGATCAATAACTTTGAGTTGCGGTCGGCCGGACCAGACGAGAAGCTGGAGACCGACGACGACATAGTAATGATCGACGGCATCTTCTACACCAACGCCGAGGCCAAAAAGAAGTCGGTAATGCAGACGCCGGTGAAGCGCTGAGCGGTTAGCGCGGTGACAGGCTGACGGATCAAATGGGGCGGGCAGAGTGCCCGCCCCATTCGCTTCTTGGGCGGCTCCCTGACCACTCGGCAACTCGGCAACTCGGCAACTCGGCAACTCGGCAACCCTTCTGACCTCCCGGATGGCAATGTTTAAGAAGCTCCTGATCGCCAACCGAGGCGAAATCGCAGTACGAATCGCTCGCGCATGCCGCGAGCTGGGCGTCTCTCCAGTCGCGGTCTATTCGGACATAGACCGCGCCGCGTTGCACGTGCGCGTGGCCGACCAGGCCGTCCGAATCGGGCCCGCTCCTTCGAGCGAGAGTTACCTGCTCATAGAGAACATAATCAGCGCCGCGATCAAGACGGGAGCCGAGGCGATTCATCCGGGTTACGGCTTCTTGTCGGAGAACGCCGACTTCGCGGAAGCGGTGGAGAGAGCCGGACTGGTCCTGGTAGGCCCTCCTGCTTCGGCAATGAGGATGATGGGATCCAAGACCAGCGCGCGGAGTGCAGCTCAAGCGGCCGGCGCGCTGGTCGTGCCGGGAACTACATCACCGGTCGCCTCCGTTGAACAAGCTCAAGCGCAGGCCGAAACCATTGGTTATCCCGTAATGCTCAAGGCGGCATCAGGAGGCGGAGGCAAAGGCATGCGCCTGGTGCGGTCGCGCGAGGAGCTCCCAAGCGCCCTGGCGCTTGCCCAGAATGAAGCGCTGTCGAGCTTTGGCGATCCGTCGGTGTATATCGAAAAGTGTATCGACAGGCCTCGCCATATCGAGATTCAATTGATCGGCGACCGCGACGGAAAAATGATCTATCTCGGCGAGCGCGAGTGCTCGCTTCAGCGGCGGCATCAGAAGGTCATGGAGGAGTGTCCGTCTCCCTTAGTCGATGAGGACCTGCGCCGCCGGATGGGCGAGGCTGCCGTTGGGATCGCGCGCGCCGCCGGCTACTACAACGCCGGCACGATGGAATTCCTGGTAGATAGCGAGAAGAACTTCTACTTTCTCGAGATGAACACGCGGCTTCAGGTCGAGCATCCGGTCACCGAGATGGTGGTGGGCCGCGACCTGGTCCACCTTCAGATCAGAGTGGCCGCAGGCGAGCCCCTGTCGTTCTCGCAAGACGAGGTAATGATGCGCGGCGCGGCGATCGAGTGCCGCATCTATGCCGAGGACCCGAGTAATGGTTTCCTTCCGAGTCCCGGCCGCATCAGCAAGCTGATTACGCCTTCGGGCCCCGGCGTGCGCGACGACAGCGGCGTCTACGCCGGATGGGATGTGCCGGTCTACTACGATCCTCTCCTGGCCAAACTCTGCGTGTGGGCCGAGACGCGAGAGGGGGCGATTGACCGGCTCGCCCGAGCACTCGACGAATACACAATTGAAGGCATACGCACGACGCTGCCGTTCTTTCGCGCTGTTGTGGCAAGCGCCGAGTTCCGAGCCGCGCGATTGGACACTGGATTCATAGATCGCTTTTGGAATGGAGAGTCGCCGGGGAGGGAAGGCTCCGATGAAGAAGTCGATTTGAACCTTGCCGACATCGCAACGATCGCAGCGCTGTTGCACGCTCGCAGGATGGCGCCTGGCACGGAAACTGCCGCCCCCGGGCTGCCTTCCAGGAGCCGGTGGAAGATGCATAGCCGTCGGCCTCAGACGAGAGGATGAGCCCGCGCCTCTGATAGTCACGCTCCTGGATCCGCCGCCGGACCGGACATGAAATACGAAGCGAAAATCGATAGTCGCCAGGTTGCCATCACGCTCGAAGAACGCGACGGCACCGTCGCGGCGACGATAGACAACCGCACCTATGAGGTCAAAGTCGTTCAGCCTGAACAAGGGGTCTACCTCATCTTTGCCGGCGACGATGTTTACGAGGCCTGCGTCTGGGCCGGCGACCGAAACAGGTTGCAGGTCAAGCTTCGCGGCCGCCTGTTTGACGTGAACATAATCGACCGCAGGCGGCGAAGGTCCGCGATAGAGCACGCCGCGGAAGGCAGGCAGAATCTCATCTCACCCATGCCGGGCAAGGTCGTCCGAGTGCTGCTGGCCGCCGGCAATGAAGTTGAGGCGGGTCAGGGAGTCGTAGTCGTCGAAGCGATGAAGATGCAGAACGAAATCAAATCACCCAAGCAGGGCCGCGTCGTCGAAGTCCGGGTCAACGAAGGAGAGACGGTGAGTGCCAATCAAGTGCTTGCTGTAGTTGAGTGACGCTTGAACGACGCCTTTTTCATAAACGCGCTGGACGTTTTAGAACGGCCCCTCGCGCGCAGCGGCGCGGATGGAAATCTGACCAGTTGATGCTCGTGGGCACAAAAGAGGGCCGGGCGGCGAGTTGAACGAACCTCGCCGCCCGGCTTCGTTTCCTCTAAGGCGCCAGGCCTGCCTCTCAACGCGCGAGCCACATCTTCATTGTGCGAGTGACCAGATCAGACGCATCCTGCTGAACAAAGTGGCCTGCGCCTGGAATCGTCACCAACGTCAGATCCATCTCGAGCCACTCCCAGGTGTTATTCAGTGCGCCCGCGAGCAGCGCCGTGTCTTTCAGGCCGTGAATCATCAACACCGGCATCTTCACCTTCACCACCGGTGAAGTGTCTTCGGTGTATGGCTCCCTGGGATAGTTGCGTTTGTAGTAGTTGAGCATCGCCTCGAAGTCCGACCGTTTGAATGCCTCGATATACTTCTCTTTGGCCTTGGGATCCTTGACCCATGATGCCAGCCGCTCCGGAGTCAACTGCAGATGTGCACCCTCTTTCTGGAAGTTTCGGGCGTACTGGCTGTTCTGCTGCTGCTGCTGGTTGTGAGCGAGTTCACGCGACAGGCCGCGGGGGTGCGGCAGATTCAGGATGATGAGCTTGTCGGTCGCATCTGGAAAGGTCATCGCGAAAGTCCAGGCTACAATGCCGCCCCAGTCGTGCCCGACGATAATGGCCTTGTCGCGTTTCTGATGGCGGACTACAGCCATTACGTCTCCCACCAGGAGTTTGAGGTCATAGTTCTCGACACCCTTCGGTTTGTCACTCAGGTTATAACCGCGCTGGTCGATGGCGACCACCTGGCAGGTCTCCGAGAGAGCTTCCATCTGATCGCGCCAGGAGTACCAGAAATCGGGGAAGCCGTGGATCATAACGATCAGCGGCGCGGCGCCGGAAGCGGGCATTTTCTTCGGCCCCAGGCTCGCGTAGTGGATCTTCACGCCGCCGGAATCTGCGTATTCATGCTTTACTCGCTGGTCGAGATCGGCTGCTGCTGACACGACGAAACAAAAAAGAACGGTTGTCACTGTCAGGGTGAATCGCTTCATTTCTCCTCCAGAGGGATTTTTGTGGCCTGCGTACGCTCGCTTCCAGCGTGCAAACCCTCCAGCCTGCGCACGGTGAATATAACCGGGTATCGCGGGACGTGCACGCTGGAAGCGTGCGTACCCAGGCCGCCGGAATCTGCGTATTCAAGCTTTACTCGCTGGTCGAGATCGGCTGCTGCCGACACGACGAAACAAAAAAGAACGGTTGTCACTGTCAGGGTGAATCGCTTCATTTCTCCTCCAGAGGGATTTTTGTGGCCTGCGTACGCTCGCTTCCAG
>JBGPFL010000381.1:0-5535 GCA_041483295.1 Blastocatellia bacterium
AAGAGGGCTTCATGAAAAAGTTGAAGTCGAGCTTTCCCACCATTGAAGTGATTTCGTCGGACCAGTATGCCGGCCCTACCAGGGACACGGCCAAGCGCGCCTCCGAGAATCTGCTCAACCGATTCGGCAATGACATTCAGGGTATTTTCTGTCCGAACGAATCCGCGACTTCGGGAATGCTGCTAGCGCTGCAGGACATCGGCAAAGCGGGAAAGGTGGTCTTCCTCGGCTTCGACGCCACTCAGACTTTCATCGACGCGATGCACAACAAGC
This sequence comes from Blastocatellia bacterium, assembly GCA_041483295.1. Classification (GTDB taxonomy): domain Bacteria; phylum Acidobacteriota; class Blastocatellia; order UBA7656; family UBA7656; genus DASYSA01. The sequence goes on from JBGPFL010000381.1 coordinate 274, forward strand.
AGTTGCAGGGAGTAGTTGTACAGAACCCGTCCAACATGGGCTACCTCGGTGTGAAGACTATGGTAGAGCACCTGATGGGCAAGCCGGTCGAGAAGCGAGTCGACACCGGGGTCACGATGATAACGCCCGAGAACATGGAAGCCCCTGAGTCTCAATCGCTGCTGCACCCCCCGGTGGAGTGAAACATGATGCGTGATGCGTGATCCGTGATGCGTGATCCGTGATGCGTCTCGCTTGGCGATTCCTTGGGCGTAGTGCTCGCTCCCTCATAAGATAAGGAGTACGAAACAAAGAAACGGTATTACCTAACACGGATCACGCATCACGCATCACGTTCCTTATGTCTCTACTGACACTCTCAGCGATCAGCAAACGATTTGGGCCGACCGTGGCCCTCGACGGCGTCGATCTCGAATTGAAGCCTGGCCGGGTTCACGCGCTCATCGGGGAGAACGGCGCGGGAAAGAGTACGATGATGAATGTCGTCGCCGGCGCGCTCCACCCCGATTCCGGAACGATGGAACTCAATGCCCGTTCTTATGCGCCCGCTTCGCCTCTCGAGGCGCGGCGACACGGCATAGCGCTGATACATCAGGAACTCTCTTTGTGCCCACACCTGACGGTCGCCGAAAACATACTGATGGGTATCGAGCCTGCCAGCCTGGGATGGCTCGACCACCGAGCGTGCCGCGTGAAAGCTCTCGAGGTTCTCGACAGCTTTCACCATCCCGAGATTCATCCTGACCGCCGAGTTGGCGACCTTCCGATCGCGGCCCAGCAAGTGGTCGAGATATGCCGCGCCATCGCCGCACGCGCCAGCATCATCCTGATGGACGAACCCACCAGCAGCCTTCAACGCGACGACGTGGAGCGATTGTTCGGATTGATCAGACGGCTGCGCGATGAAGGTATCGGCGTCATCTACATAAGCCACTTCCTTGAAGAGGTGCGCGAAATAGCCGACAGCTTCACCGTATTGCGAGATGGAAAGAGCGTTGCTGCCGGCCGGCTTGAGCCGGTGAGAGACAGCGAGTTGATAGCTCAGATGGTGGGCCGGCCCGTCGAGAATCTCTTTCCCCTTCGCAACAAAAGGGGCGGGGGGCAGACGCTTCTCGAGGTGCGTGACCTCGCTGCCCCGCCCGCGCTCAGGCACGCGAGCTTCGATCTGAAGCGCGGAGAAATCCTGGCAGTTGCCGGACTGATGGGATCGGGGCGGACCGAGATGGTGCGAGCACTGTTCGGCCTGGATCCCGTTCAATCAGGCACAATCAAGATTGGATCAAAGGCGTTCAGCGCAACGGGCGCAACGCCTTCCGGCAGCCTGTTTCGTGGACTTGGATATCTGAGCGAGGACCGCAAGGGCGAGGGCCTTGCGCTCTCGTTGTCCGTGGCCGACAACATAACGCTAACGCGGATGCAGTCGTGCTCGCGCCGGGGCTGGCTCAACCTCGCCCGGCAACGCGAGCAGACACGACGATGGATTGCGGAGCTGGGTGTGAAAGCCCGCGAGCCGTTTCAAGCGGCCCGAACTCTGTCGGGGGGCAACCAGCAGAAGGTAGCCGTTGCTCGTCTGCTTCACCAGGACGCCGACATCCTGTTGCTGGATGAGCCTACGCGCGGCATCGACATCGGCAGCAAGGCGCAGATATACGAAACGATCGCGCGGTGCGCCGATGAGAACAAAGCCGTACTGATGATCAGTTCGTATCTTCCGGAGTTGTTCGGGCTGGCGGATCGCCTTGCGGTGATGAGCCGGGGACGGCTATCTGAGGCACGCCCGATCGGCGAGTGGACACCGGAGTCGGTCTTAGAGGCTGCCATCGGCACCGCAAGTGACAAATGACAAGTGACAAATGACAAGTGACAAAGCTTCAGTTCGCCCCTCCGGCCTCCTTTCGCCCCGCCTCTCAGCCTGGCTCGGCAGGCTGGGTCCGTTCCTCGGTCTTATTCTGGTGATACTGATCTTCGCGGTGCTGACCCAGTCCCCCGAGCAATATCTTGCGGCTCGCAATTTTCGCATCGTGGCTTCTCAAACCGTGATCGTGGCGCTGGCCGCGATCGGGATGACGATGATCATCATCAGTGGTGGGATCGACCTCTCGGTCGGATCGGCCATCGCACTCGCAGGAGTTGTGACCGCCCTGGGAATAAGCGGAGGCTGGCCATCGACGCTGGCAGTGCTGGCGGGCGTTTGCACGGGCGGCATCGTCGGATTGGTAAATGGCGTGTCGATCACCGGACTGCGAGTCGTGCCGTTCATCGCCACGTTGGGTATGTTGGGCATTGCTCGCGGATCAGCTAAGTGGCTGGCCGGACAGCAGACCGTCAACGTTCCCGACACGTGGGTCAACAATCTGGCGGTGACCTTTCCGTCGCCTTCGTGGCTGCTGGTGGCGCCCGGAGTGTGGCTCGCCATTCTGCTGGCCATTGCGATGGCGGTGGTGCTGCGCAACACGGTCTTCGGGAGACGCGTCTTCGCGCTGGGGTCCAACGAGGCGGCCGCCCGGGCATGCGGCATTCGTACAAATCAACTCAAGGTGTGGATTTATGGCCTCGCAGGTCTCTTCTTTGGATTGGCGGGCGTGATGCAGATGTCGAGGCTCAGACAAGGCGACCCGACGGTAGCTGTTGGAACTGAACTGGACGTGATCGCTTCGGTAGTGATCGGCGGCGCGAGTTTGAACGGCGGCGAAGGCAGCATTCTGGGATCTATGATCGGAGCGCTGATAATGGCCTTCTTGAGAAACGGGTGCCAGCAGATGGGCTGGCCGAACTACATTCAAGAGATCATCATCGGAGCGATCATCGTGTTGGCCGTTGCGATCGATCGCCTTCGAAGCTCGCGAGTCTGAGTCGAGAGCTGTGATAGACTTCGCGTTGAGGTTGCGGATATGACTACCAAAGCCCCGGCCGGCATCGAAGATCTCTACGGAGTTTCTGAAAACGGCAAAGCCGAAATCGTGAACGGAGAGATCGTTCGCATGTCGCCAACGGGAGATGCACCCAACTACGCAGCGGGAGAGATATTCGCGAGCTTACGGCAATACTCTCGCCGCCGGAAGTATGGCCGTGCTGTGACAGACAACGCCGGATTCAGAGTGAACCTCCCTGACCGCAAATCCTTCAGCCCCGATGCAGCCTTCTACACGGGACCAAATAAAGGCATGCGGTTCTTTGATGGCGCGCCCGTGTTTGCCGCTGAAATCAGAAGCGAACACGACTACCGACCAGACGCAGAACGCGCGATTGCAAATAAACGCGCCGACTACTTTGCGGCAGGAACGCTTGTCGTTTGGGACGTGGATCTTCTTGGAGCAGATGTAGTCAAAGTGTATCGCGCGGCCGACCCTCATAACCAAACGATATACCGCCGCGGCGAACTGGCCGAAGCTGAACCTGCAGTGCCAGGCTGGAAGATGCCGGTCGACGAATTGTTCTTGTAATAGGCCACATCGAACCGACATGGAAGGAGTGGAGCATGGTGACGCCATCAACCAAGGGTAAGGCGCAACGAGGCCTGGCCTGCGTGGTATGTCTGGTTCTCGGTCTGGGTGCTCTTTCGGCGGACGCTCAATCGAACTACCAACCCTCTAAGGCCAACCTGGAAGCGCGAGAGTGGTTTCAGGATGCCAGGTTCGGACTCTTTGTGCACTGGGGCGTCTACAGCGTGCTGGGCGACGGTGAATGGGTGATGAACAACCGGAAGATCCCCATCAGCGACTATGAGAAGCTGCCGGCTCAGTTCAACCCGATCGACTTCGATCCGGCCGAATGGGTCGCGATGGTGAAGGCCGCCGGGATGAAGTACATCACCATAACGAGCAAGCATCACGACGGCTTCGCGATGTTCGACTCGAAGGTCTCAGATTGGGACATCGTCGACCGCACTCCTTACAAGAAAGACGTTCTGAAGATGCTGACCGACGCTTGCCACAAACAAGGCATCAAGCTCTTCTTCTATCACTCGCAGCTCGATTGGCATAATCCGGATTATTTCCCTCGAGGGCGAACGGGACAGGACTCGGGGCGGCCGAACCAGGGCGACTGGTACAGGTATCTCGACTACATGGATGCGCAGCTCAAGGAGTTGCTCACGAACTATGGTGAGATCGCCGGCATATGGTTTGACGGATGGTGGGACAAACCGGAAGCCGACTGGCGATTGGATCGCACCTACAAGTTGATTCACGATCTTCAACCGGGAGCGCTGGTCGGAGCGAACCACCATCGCCGTCCATTTCCCGGGGAAGACTTTCAGATGTTCGAGAAGGATCTGCCGGGCCGCAACACCGCCGGCTTCAACAAGGACTCGGTGATTGGAGACTTGCCGCTCGAGACCTGTGAGACGATGAATGGGGCGTGGGGCTTCAACCTCACGGACCGGCGCTATAAGAGCACGCGCGAGTTGATTCAGTACCTGGTTCGGGCATCAGGCTTCGGGGCGAACTTCCTGTTGAACGTCGGACCAATGCCTAACGGGAAGATTCAGCCGGAGTTCACGGCTCGCCTGAAAGAGATGGGACAATGGCTTGCGAAGAACGGGGAGGCGATCTACGGTACGCGAGGCGGACCGGTCACGCCGCGAAGCTGGGGAGTGACCACGAAGAAAGACAACAAGGTGTACGTGCACATACTGGACTGGCCGGCTTCCGATATGTTGTGGGTCCCAGTGGTGGCAAGGGTAAAGTCGGCGAAGTACCTGAAGGACGGAAGCGAGGCGGGCTTTGTCCCCCTTGAGTCGGGAGTGTTGTTAAAGAGCATACCTCAAAGAGCGGTCGACGAATACGACACGATAGTCGTGCTGGAGATTGAGAGGTAAAAGCGTTACCGGTGCGGCTGAGGTGTCCCGGATAAGTTGAGGATTCGTCAATTGGATTCACCGCAGAGGCGCAAAGAACGCAGAGGGGGCGCAGAGAGGAAAGAAGGCGAGGATTGATTAGACTGGTTGCCGAATGGCCTTCACGCAGATGCAAGGGTCCGCAGAGGAATGAACGAGACGACGCATTTGAATCAGATTTCGCATTCTGTGATAGGCGCGGCGATAGAAGTTCATCGAGCGCTTGGGCCGGGACTGTTGGAATCCGCATATCAGCAATGCATGTATCGAGAGCTTGCAGTCCGTGAGATTCCCTTCGACCGAGAGAGGCCGCTGCCTCTGGAATACAAGGGTCTGATTTTGCCGTGCGGATACCGGCTCGATCTTTTGGTCGGCGGAGCCGTTGTCGTAGAGATAAAATCGATTGAAGCGATCGCGCCCATTCA
>JBGPFL010000382.1:0-5535 GCA_041483295.1 Blastocatellia bacterium
CTTGCGGCTGTATCCGGTAGCTGAGTTCCCTGGTAAAGAGCTCGGACTGGAGATCCAAAGCGAAATACTTGAAGCCCTGAGGGTAGGTTTGTCGATATCGATACTCGATGATTGAGCCGGCCTCGACCGCAGGCATCGAGAAAACCTTCGCCCGCCAGACTCCGTGGCTGGTCTTCATCAGGAGCCTGTCGAATATGTCGCGCCCCTCAACATCGACAATCGAGCCGTCGGGACGGATTGTTCGTGCGTGAACATCGGTTATGCGACCGAGCTCTGTGCGATACGGGAGCTGCACGTCCACGAACCGCCGGCCCCGCTCATTGAAGATCTTGATTCGGATGTAGACCCTGAGATTCGTGCCTTCTGAGCTGTTGTCGTTGAGCTCGCCTTCTCGAAACAGGATCGCAGCATCCGCCTCGGGATCGCCGATCGCAGCGGCGGTCAACTTAAGGTCCTCCGCCGTTACCGGCCTCCAATTCGCCGCACCGGCCCGCTCAGCCCAATGCAGGAGGGCGAACAGAGTCAGCACAACCACGCAACTGCGGAGTAAGAGCAATGATTTGACCCTATGTTTGCGATTAGTTCGCCAGCAGTCCAGAGCGGGAAGCATTTTACTTCGGACTGATGACTATGATCAACCTTCGCGGGTCTCTGGAATGATTGTCTTCCCGATTTGTTTCAGCTCACACCGACCTCTGCGCGGCGGCCAATACTTACACAACCGACGGAGAAGGCGAGGATGACCTCTCCTGCTAACGGACGTGTTCGCACGTGGAATCATCTAGTGAAGCTGAATTTTGCTGATAGCATTCCATTGGCATTTCTAACACGTATCTCCACAGTCTGGCCGGGCTGAATGCCCTTGGCTGCCTTAGGGCCGATCAACCGAGTAGCGGGGCTCGATTCATCGTTCCTGGATCTCTGCGGCTTGCCGTCCACCAGTATCAAGGCGCCGAGATCGAAGTCCTTGCCCGAGACGACAAGCTTCTTGCCGTTGACTGATGTGCTGACAATCGCTGGCGTATTCGACCGCAAAGAGTCAATTTTGGCGACGAAAGCGCCGAAGTCGCCTCCGGCGAAATCGGGCTGCAAAGCGATTTCTAAGGGAAAGTTCTTTGAGCGAGTGGATCCGGCGACGTATGCATTGCCGATCCTGTCAACGGCGATGCCGAGGCCATAATCTCCTTCGTCGCCGCCACCACCCAGAAGGGTCAAGTAATCGAGCTCGGTGCCGGCGGCACCCAACTTCGCAATGAAAACGTCACGTGTCACGTTCGTGCCCGCGTAAAGGGCGGAAGGGTTCTTCGGATCGACCGCCAACGCGGCGATGGAGAATTCCGGCAGGCCCGCGTTGGCCTTGAACCAGCGCTCCCCGGCATCTTCGCTCTTGAAAACGCCTGCTCCTGTGCCGGCATACAGAATCGAGGGAGTTGTGGGGTCAATCGCCAGCGAACTCACATAGCGGTCACGCAAACCGCCGCCCGCGAATTCCCAACTCTGAGCGCCATCAGTGCTCTTGTAGACGCCGTTAGAGGTCCCGAGATACAGCACCGACGAGTCCAGCGGATCAATCACAAGCGCTGATATGAGGCCGGAGAAGCCTTGCGCGGGCGACCTCCAGGTTGTTCCGCCGTCTGTGCTCTTGAAAACCCCTCGGTCTGTTTCGCCGGCGTAGACAATCGATGGTGATCGAGGATCGATGGCAGCGACAAAGAACCTTGAATATTGGGGGTAGATCAGGGCGAAGGTCCAACTGTCGCCGCTATCGGTGCTCTTGTATGCGCCTCCGCCTTCGGCGTTGCTTCCGATCGCATAAAGGGTGTTTGGCCTGGAGGGATCGATGACAATGGTAGTGGCGCTGTCCTTCAGACCTGTAGCTCGCCACGTGGCTCCGCCATCGACGCTCTTATAGATTCCTGCTTGTCCAGCGTAAACGGTAGTAGGAGACTTCGGGTCGATTGCCAGCCGCCAGCCGTTGCGCTCCGGCAGTCCCTCATTGATGGCTGCCCAGTTGCCGCCGCCATCTGCGCTCTTGTAGAGACCCACGTCGGTACTGGCATATACGGTGGAGGTGTTGATTGGATCAATCGCCAGGCTGAAGACCGAGTAACTGGCCAGGCCATTCGTCATCACACGCCATGCCTGGCCGCCATCTATTGTCTTAAAGGAAGGCCCGCCCGCATTCGTTGTTTGGAACGCGTTTACGACTGAGATGTCAGTGGAGGTTGTTATGCCCGCAACATAGGCATTGCCGAATGCATCCACTGCTACGCCGCCGGACATCTCACCTCCGCTCCCTCCCAGGTAAGTCGAATAGACCAGTCCATCACCGGCGGCATTCAGCCTGGTCACGAACACGTCAGAGCTGTACGGATATCGATTGGCCTTTTTGACCTGCACCGCCCCGGCCGTCGTGGGAAAATCCGTGGAACTTGTAGCTCCAGTCACGATTGCGTTGCCGGAGTTATCTACGGCGATGCCTCCGGCCTGGTCGCCTCCTGTTCCGCCCAGATACGTTGAGTAGATCAGCTCCGAACCGGCGGGATTTAGCTTCGATACTACGACGTCAGTGCAGCGGTACTCGACGCAACCCTCGCCGCCGAGAAACGTTCTCTGGAAGGCTCCCGGGGTCGTAGGGAAGTCAGGCGAGACGGTCTGTCCTACCACAAATGCGTTGCCCGCAGAGTCGACCGCGATGCCGACACTCCCGGCGGGTCCGATACAGCTGGAGTAGACAAGCTCACTTCCATCCCGGTTAAGCTTCGTTACCGAACAATTGCTTTGTCCGCGGACCGTTGGACAGCCGCCTTGAGTTGTAGAGCCAGTCACGTACGCAAAGCCTTGCGAGTCCACCGCTATTGCTTTGCCGTCGCCAACGCCATCCAGGTAAGTTGAATAAGCGAGGCCGCCCGTGGAGTTCAACTTTGCTACGAATCCATCCCTATCGGCGACCTTCTTAAACGCATTCGGAGTTACGGGGAAGCCGGAGCCGGCGATTCCGGCTACATAGGCGTTGCCCTCGGAATCTACAGCTATGCTTGTGCCGGTGTCGCCATCGCGTCCGCCCAGATAAGTTGTGTAAACGACGTCCGTGCCTGCTGCATTCAACTTGGTGACGAAGACATCTCCGCTGCCACTGCGAACGATCCGTTGGGGTCCCCCAGCAAATGCGACGAGTTGTGTGTTAGTGCGTCCCACGACGTAGGCGCATCCAGCGTAGTCCACAGCGACGTCATTGGCGGCCTCGTCGGTCTTGCCCAGGTACGTGGAGTAGGCGAGAACCGGATCGATCACCAGCGGCTTGCTTGTGTCATACGCCGCTATCTCGAAGCTCACCTCTCGGCTTCCGTCCACCACGTAGTCAGCGCCGATCTCAGTTCTTACACCATTCACCTCCTGATAGACGACCGGCTTTCGCTGCCGAATCTCTCCAGCCGCGGCGATCACCACCAGATCGCGCTCGGGACTCACAGCGACCGCGCGAGCGCCGCCAAACCTCATCCGTATGGCCCCGGGATTGGCTCCTGGAGCCACTACGAAGTCATACTCGAGTTCGCGGTGGTTGCCATAGTAGATGAGATCGATTCCAGGATAGATGCTCTCGCACTTCACCCTCGCGAAGGTAGCCACGTCACGGCGCCACAGTTTCGGATCGCTGCCAATGAAGTAGTTGGTCCTCGCTGCCAGCTTGCCGGCGCCCCTCATGGACGCCCCTGAATTGGCGCCCAGGAACTCCAACCGCAGCAGATCGCTCTTTGGAGAGGCTCGACTGCCGGCGATTTCATCTTTACCGTCGCTCGCTTTACCCGGCTCTCGGGGCATGACGAACACTGCCTGAGCCGGAGTCAAGTACAGACCATATCTGCCGGCGCGCGATAGAAACTTGCGCCCGGGATCAGCCTGTCCCTGGTTGGCTTCGAACGTGATCGGTAGAGTGCCGAATGAATCGTTCATCCGCGCCGCGACGGTCGATGCGCCGGAACTCCGCTCGCTAAACGCCTGTTCAGCGATCTTTCTGCCATTCGCTTTCACTCTTGAGGAGTGAGGGTTGCTGTTCACGCTGGGCGCCATAAGACAGGTCATTACAATCATCACAGCCAGTGGACCCCGCACCCTCTTCACCCGGTTTTGCATGGCACGCATAGGACACCTCGAACGGATTTTGATTTTGGATTTTGGATCGCCGGAATCTAGAATCCAGAGAGGGCGGAATCGAAAATCTAAAATCTACGATCCAATATTTTATGGAAGCCCGATGCGGGAGAAGTCTAACCCTTAAGAGCGAAATCTGCCAGCTGTGATATCTGACCCTCTTAGATTTTGGATTGCGGAATCCGAAATCTAAAATCTAAAATCCACAATCAAGAGAGGTATATATGAGACAACTCGCCATAGCTGTGTGCGTTCTCGCTTCCATGTTCTGGGACGCCGGGTCCGCTATCCGCGCGCAGTCCCTTACAGACCAAATTCGTGCATATCGGCAGGCTCACGAATCTGAGATCGTCGGCGAGCTGATCGATCTTCTGTCCGTTCCTAACGTCGCGTCGGATTCGGTGAACATCCAGCGCAATGCAGCGATGCTCATCGGGATGATGTCGCGACGCGGTTATCGCGCGGTGCGGACACCGATGAGTCTTCCTGTCGTGAAGAAGATCATCAGCACTGTCGGCCAGGCGATCGGGCAGAAGCCTGTACTGATTCCGACACTCGGTGGAAGCGGACCTCTCTGGATATTCGAGGAAGCAACGGGAGCGCCGCAAGTGGGAGTGCCAATCGTCAACCATGACAACAACCAGCATGGCGCCAACGAGAACCTGCGACTCCAGAATCTCTGGGATGGAATCGAGGTACTTGCGGCCATCATGGCAATGAGGTAATCGGATTTTGGATTTTGGATTCTAGATTTGGACTTTGGATGGCGCAATCCAAAATCTAAAATCCAAAATCGCAACTACTGGATCTGCCGTACAGTCTGGCGGAAGCCGGTCATCTGGATGTACTGAAAGAACGGGGTGCCCGGCGGCAGACGGTTAACATCCAGGAATGCCGTGTTGAAGACCCAGTTACGTGTTGGGGGAGAATACGTCTTCCCTCCGTTCTTGTGTGCGCCGTCATGTTGGCGGCTGTTGAAGAGGTTGATCAGAGACCCACAGTAGTTGAATCGGTTGCCTCCCCAGTTTTCCAGGAAGCGCGGGAAGTTGTGTACGCCTCCGGCGAGGTCCTGGTCGCCGCCACCCTGATTGGACGCCCTGCGACCTTCAGGCTGCTCTTGGTGTCGCCCATCAGGAGCGCGGCACGTACGGCGGTTTCGCCGGCGGAATCAACGACGCGAGTCCCATAGTCACATGGATTACGGAAGCTCTTGGCGTCGTTCCACTGCTTGGAGAGAATCGTGACCGCGTCTGCCACCAGTGAAGCCGGAACTTCGGACCCACTGTAGTCAGCCGGCTGTGACGGAGTGCCGACCGCGGTGATTCCGGTAGCATTGAAGTTGCCGAGAGAGTACAACCCGTTTTCTGATGCTACGCTGAAGCC
>JBGPFL010000383.1:0-5533 GCA_041483295.1 Blastocatellia bacterium
GAGAATGAACTGTTGGATTTTGATTCGCACGACGACCTTGATGAGGCGGATTTCCTGACCCGCATCAACACGGTGCTTCCTGCCGGTTTGCGCTTCAACTCGCTTGATCGGCTGGCCGCCGGGGCCCAATCCCTGATCAAGGTCGTGGACCGGGCCGAGTACCGGATCAGCCTGGATCTCCCAGAAATCGCCCAAGCGGTTGCAAGATTGCCCGAATTGCGCGACGATCTTGTTGGGCTTGACATTGACGAGGTTCACCGCCGGGTGATCGATGAGTTCATGGCGCGCGAGTCATGTGTTATTGAGCGTATTCGCAAGGACAAGCGACAGAGAGTTGATGTTCGGCGATATACCATCGAGATTGCCTTCATCCGTGAGAGTAATAGCTTGCGCGTTGTGACAGAGATTTCTCCGAACGGAGGAGTCAAGCCGACCGAGGTTCTAGCCGCCGTCTACGGACTCAACGGCGGCGAGGTTCTCGCCATTAGCTCCCGCGTGAGGCGGCTCAGATTGTATGCACAGTCGCCGCCAGGGACCAGGCTGGCCCACATGAGTGAGCCGTCGAGTCGAGCCTTGAATGTTTTTGCAGGAGATTGAAAACCAAAGCCAGGGGCGCTCGCTCAGGGAGGACCCGTGAGTGCAAACCTCGGGCAAGAGAATAGGGAGAGTTCGTGCTATCAGATGCACGGTTGAGTTTTGACTGCTGCTCGGTGTCCTTCAGCGCCTCGTAATGCGTTAGGAAGGGCGAGCGGAACCGAGGCAAGCCGCACTGGAGTAGGTCGCTAAAGAGTTTTGGCCGGAGCGTGGAGAAGGCAGCGTCGCGCGGACTTATCAGCCTGCGCCTGCGCCACCTCCGCTTCGCGATTGAGTCTAGCCTCAACAGCACGAGGCTGCGCACCTGCTTGCTACCTGCGGCAACCGGGAGTTTTGGCCGGTCCGACCCATCGAACGCCACCAGTCTTACTCATCCTGCCTGTCTTACCCTCCTGAAGAGTGCGAACCAGATTAGGAGAATGAATGACGAAAGAACTGATCATCAGTGCCAACGTGCACGAAAAGAAGGTCTCTATCATCGAGGATGGAGTAGTCACCGAGTTTTACGTAGAGCGCAGGGATGAGAATCAGGGGGTAGTCGGCAACCTGTACAAGGGCCGCGTCATGAAGGTGTTGCCCGGAATGCAGTCGGCCTTCGTCGATATCGGGCTCGAACGCGATGCCTTCCTCTATGTCTCGGACTTCACCGAGTTCATGGAGGATGAAGAAGAGATCGATTTCAAGGAAGCAACCGAAGAGCCCAGAGTTGCTCCAGCCCGGGACGACCGCTCCAAACGTCCCGACCGCCAGCGACCACCCATTGCCGCCTCCGCTAACCAACGAAGCCCTGAACGTGTGATCGAAGATAAGGCCGCGGAAGGACATGTCCTCTTCGAGGATGTGGTCGAGCAGTTGGCTGAGATCGCCGACGAGAGTGTCATCCCGCCGCCGCCCTCTGAAGAGGAACTCGATGGAGAAGCGGCTAGATTTGCAGCCGGGGGCGAACGAGAAGTGGAGGAGGCTGAGGCCGCTGTAGTCGAAGAGCTGCAGGACGATGAACCCAGGGAACACGCAGAACAGGCCGCTGAAGCCGGGCCCGAGGACGAAGGGCCTCCACGACGCCGCAGCCGCGGCAGAACAGTCGCAAAGGAGCGAGGAACAACAAGAGTCGAGAAGGCTCAAGGCACCCCGACTGCCGTCCCTGAACCGGGTAAGCGGCGCGGGAGAGCGCCCGCCCGCCGGACGTCACGTCGCCGCGGTGAAGAACCAATCGACGAATACGCACCAATCCCGTCCGATGCTGAGCCTCTCTCACCCTTTCAGCGAGTCACCGACGAGGATATCGAACGCGAGGTGGGGGAACAGTTGAAGGATGCGATGGTTCAAGAGAAGATCATCGATCAGGTCCACGACGCCGAATATCTAACCGGCGCTACTCCGCTCGAGCGCGAGCGAGAGCCCGAGCCCGAATGGCGCGTGGGAAGCTTTCGCTCTCAGTTGGACGAGGACAAGGGCTTCCAGCGGGTCGTCGACGAGACCAGCGAGGCCACTGCATCAAATGCGCCCGCGGCAGAGGTGTTTCCGATCGAGACGGCAGGCTTACCGCCGCCAGCCGAGGCCGAGGAACGATCTGTATCGGCATTCCGACATATCGCCGGTCTGTTGCCGCGTGGTCTCTTCCGTCGCACGCAGCCAGTAGAGCTTGACGTCGCATCCGGCACTCCGGAGAAGGACGTCTCTCACCAGCCGGAAGCAGAAGAAGGGGAAGCAACGTTCGATGACGCCGAGGCGACCGTTCGCGACCGCGGCGGTCGACCCGAGTTTGCAGTTCGCCGAGGTGGCCGCGGCCGCCGCCGCCGGCCGCGAGAGGGAGGGCCGCCTGCCGGAGGACCCGCCGTTGCAGGCGACGAGGAGAAGAGCGCCGAGGCGCCGCTAGAGGCTGCACAAACAGAGAGCCCGGAGGCAGCTCCGGCTCCAGAAGCAGAGGTACGACCCGAGCCGCGGGTAGAATCGCGAGCAGAGCCGCGCCCTGTGGAGGCCAGGCCGCTCGAGCCCAGACCACCAGTCGAGCCAAGACCCAGAGAACCGGTGCGAGGCGGACAGCGCCGCCCGGAAGGCCGATTTGAGCGAAGACCCGATCCGCGAAGACCGGAGCCGCAGCAGACCCGCCGCCCCGATCGGGTCGGCCCCGCTACGATCAGTGAGTTGCTCCACGAGGGGCAGGAGATACTCGTCCAGATCGCCAAGGAGCCGATAGCGAAGAAGGGCGCACGCATAACCTCCCACATCGCGCTGCCGGGACGACTGCTGGTCTACATGCCCACAGTGAATCACATCGGCGTCTCGCGGAAGATCGCTTCCGAGATCGAACGCGTCAGATTGAAGCGCACCGTAGTCGCGTTGCGCGACAAAGAAGGTGCCTCGGGCGGTTTCATTGCTCGCACCGCTTGCGCGGGGCACTCCGAGCAGGAACTGCACGATGACATGCGGTACCTGATTCGCACCTGGGCCGATGTGCGAAAGAAGGTTGAGCGCGTGAAATCGCCTTCGCTGGTGCATCGCGATCTCGATCTCGTTCAGCGGATACTGCGGGATCATATGTCGGACGAATACAGCTCGATCCGGGTCGATAATGAAGTCGAGTACGCTCGCATCGTCGAGTTCGTGAACCGGGTCCAGCCCAAGCTCGTGAATCGGGTGAAGCTGTACACCGGGACTCAACCTATACTGGAAAAATTTGGTGTCCAGCCTGAGATCGACAAGGCGGTGAAGCCGCGGGTGTGGTTGAGATCGGGCGGCTACATCGTGATCAATCAGACCGAGGCTCTGGTTGCGATCGACGTGAACACCGGCAAATTCGTCGGCAAGTCGGACAGGCTCGAAGACACGATCACGAGAACGAATCTCGAAGCGGCGAAGGAGATAGTTCGCCAGGTGAGGCTTCGCGATCTGGGCGGCATCATAGTGATCGACTTCATCGACATGGAGGAGCGCAAGAACCGGCAGCGAGTGATGATGGCATTGCAGCAGGAGCTTCAGACGGACAGGGCGCCGTCGAAGATTCTATCGATCAACGACTTCGGTTTGGTGGCGATCACGCGCAAGCGAGTGAAGCAGTCGCTCGAGCGGACGTTGTGCACGCCGTGCCCGTATTGCCAGGGAGCCGGAATGGTGAAGTCGCCTCAGACGATGTGTTTCGAGATACTGGAGCAAGCCAAGGGGATGTCGCGCCAGATGCCTGGAAGCAGCGACGTGATGCTGAGGGTGTCGCCTGATGTAGCCGAAGCGTTCCACACGACTGAGGCTGCAGTTCTCGAAGAGATAGAGGCTTACTTTGCGACTCCGGTGACGATTGAGGCAGATCCGCACCTGCATCAGGAGCAGTACGACTTCGCGATAATGTAGGTCCAGGCTGGCAGTAAAGGTGGAAAGAACCGCACACAAGCAAAGCCCGCCGCGGTGATCTCGGTGCAGCTTCGGCGCTTCTTCTTGGTGGTTTGTATCTGCGGCAGGATTGACTCTGCGAAAGCGGCTTTGTTTTGCATCGGACTTCGCGACGAGACAAGTTTCGAGTGGGGCTATAGCTCAGCTGGGAGACCGCTTGAATGGCATTCAAGAGGTCAGCGGTTCGATCCCGCTTAGCTCCACCAAGATTCGACAAGAGCCACTGTTATCGGTGGCTCTTGTTGTTTTTGGCGATCGCTCAAAGGGTTTATCTTGAAACTGGAAGGCATCCTCAACTATAACTCGGATCGTGAGCTCGGAACTCAACAAACCCAACTTGTGAATGCGCGTACCTCAAGCGCGAGCAGAAGAGGCTGCAGAGCATGCCGAACAAGAAAAAAGGGACGCCGCGCAAAGGCGCCCGCAAGAAACGAAACCTCAAAGACCGAACCCGCGGTTCATCACCTCCACGAACGATCATCGACCCGCGCGCCAGGGAGAGAGTCATGTTCGACATCGGCCGGTTGGTGAAGCAGCAAGATTTCCAATCCGTCGAAGAGGCGAACGGATTCATCCAGCAGTTCGTCGGCGCTGGGAGAGCTATCCCTGAATCACTTGAGACGATGACCCCAGTTGAACGCGCCCAGGGCAAGATGTATCAAGCCTGGGGGGCCACCGGCCAGCGTCGTGTAAACCTTGCCCGCGAAGCAATGGAGATCTCTCCGCTGTGTGCTGACGCCTATGTGCTGCTGGCAGAGGAGACGGCACGCACTCCTGAGGAGGCCTGGAAGCTCTACGAAGTCGGTATGCAGATGGGAGAGCGCGCGCTCGGCCCGGAAGCGTTCCGCGAGTCGGTTGGAAAGTTCTGGGGCGTCCTCGAAACACGTCCATACATGCGAGCGCGACAAGGAGTCGCACGTGCCCTCTCGGAAATGGACCGGCGCGAAGAGGCAATGGCTCATTACAAGGAGTTGTTGCGTCTGAATCCGGACGACAACCAGGGCAATCGTTACGAGTTGCTGTGCTGTTTCCTTGGGGAGGGTATGGACGACGAAGCATCGAAGCTGCTAAAGGAATACGACGAAGAATCGACGGAGTGGTTTTACAGCCGCGCGTTGTTGGCGTACCGGAAGGGCGGAGCTAGCGCGAAGGCGGCAAAGCTCCTGAGAAAGGCGTTGGCGCAGAACAAATGGGTGCCGGCATACATCACGGGAATCAAGAAAGCTCCGAAGCGGCTGCCGGCCTACGTTGGCGTGGGGGACGAGAGTGAAGCGGTTTATTATCTTCAGAGGTATGCTGAGGCGTGGGTCGGTACTCCGGGTGTATTGGTCTGGTTTGTAGAAGAACTCGGAAAGGTCCTTCGCGAATTCGAAGAGAGCAACGAAGCCTAGCAGTCAGTCAGCTTGATTCTGATGCACTCGGTGTAAAGCCTGTACGGGCGTGCCGCCGTGGGGGCCCCGGGATTGGCCCTGCGCGTTGTACTCGGGGGGGGGGGGCCACCGAGGGGCCGCCCGACAGGGTCAGAATCAATAGGGTTGATGAGTACAAAAAAAGA
>JBGPFL010000384.1:0-5525 GCA_041483295.1 Blastocatellia bacterium
AGCGCTCCGAGGAAGAGGCCGGTGAGGCCGCCGACGCCGAAGATGGCGAAGAAGGCGAGGACGTAGATCATCGGAGTCTTGAGGTCGATGGCGCCCTTGTAGAGGGTGGCGAGCCAGTTGAAGGTCTTGATGGCCGACGGGACCGCGACCAGGAAGGTGAGGAAGCTGAAGACCAGGCTCGCCCACCGCGACTGGCCGGAGACGAACATGTGGTGGCCCCATACGAAGAAGCCCAGCAGCCCGATTGCAAAGATCGCGTAGACCATCGCTCGATAGCCGAAGACAGGCTTACGGGCGAAGGTCGACAACACGTGCGAGGTCAGGCCCATTCCCGGCAGGATAGCGATATACACTTCAGGATGTCCGAAGAACCAGAACAGGTGTTGCCAGAGTATCGCCGATCCGCCGCCCCTGGTATCCAGAAGCTTGCCGTTCACGTATTCGTTAGCCGGGATAAAGAAGCTGGTCGTCGCCGAGTGATCGAGCAGCAGCAGAATCCCCCCTGCCAGCAGAACCGGAAACGAAAGCAGAGCAAGCACCGCTGTCGTAAACCAGGCCCAGCAGGTGAGCGGCAGCCGCATCAAAGACATTCCCGGCGCGCGCATATTCAACATCGTGGTGATGAAGTTGAGGGCGCCCAGCAAAGAGGCGATGCAGAATAGCGCGATGCTCGTTATCCAGAAGATGACCGCCGTTCCTTGCCCGGGCCCGGCTATTTCTCCGAGCGCACTGAGCGGGGCGTATCCGGTCCAGCCCCCGATAGGGCCGATCACTCCAACCGCCGCGAGGGGGTCGATTGTAGAAGCGACGAATCCGAGCAACATAACGGCCAGGGCCAGGAAGGTGATCCAGAATGAGAGCATATTGAGCACTGGAAACGCCATGTCGTCCGCGCCGATTTGAATCGGGAGAAAGTAGTTGCCGAATCCCCCCTGTGGCGCCGTGGTCAGCACGAAGAAGACCATAATGGTCCCGTGCATCGTAACCATAGACAGATATAGCTCGGGTGACATCTGCCCATCTGCAGCGGCATTTGGAAACAGAGTCTTAAGGAAGCCGAACGTCTGGCCGGGCCAGCCGAGTTGGAGTCGCATCAGGACCGACAGGCCCATCCCGAGAAAGACCGAGAACAGCGCCAGAAACCAGTACTGGATGCCGATGACTTTATGATCGGTGCTGAAAATCCATTTGCGTATGAAGTTCGTCGGCGGCTCGTGGCGGTGAACCTCACCGTGAGCAGGATGAATCACTTCTGCCATCTTCCACCCTCCTATGCATTAGTTGTACTGCTGCATCAACTCGGTTAACCGCCCTTTGAAGTCCTCTTCGGACATCGCCGCCAACTTGTTGTAGTCCTCTTCGGGCAATACCAGAACGAACCCGTTCATCTTGAAGTGATTCATGCCGCACAGCTCGGCGCAGGTCATCTCGTACTTGCCTACCTTTGTTGCGGTGAAGTGGACCTTGATGGCAAGCCCGGGTACCGTATCCTGCTTGAATCGGAGCACCGGCACAAAGAAGCTGTGAATCACGTCCTTCGAGCGCAGGGTGAGCTCGACAGGATGGTTCAACGGGATGGCAAGCGTCGCAACCTGGATGTCATCCTTTGCGGCGGGGTCGCTCGAATCGAGTCCGACGAAGTTCAGAGATGAATCGTTTATCATCTTCGGATCAGTCTTTCCGAAGATCCCATCGGCGCCCGGATAGTGATAGGCCCAACTGAACTGCTGAGCCACGACACTGATCTTCACCGCCCCGGCGGGAGCCTCGTGAAGATGCAGTTCGGACCAAACCTTTTGCCCTAAAACGGCGACCGACACGAACACCACAGCCGTAACCAGAGTCCAGATGATCTCGAGCTTGTTGCTGCCGTGGGTTTACTGCGCTCGCTCTTTGCCGCGCCTGCCGAAGCGAAAGACAATGTAGCCCAGAGCTACTTGCGCCGCCACGAAGCCGATTCCAACCACCCACAGCGTGCGATTGAACTGATCATCCATCGCCTGGCCGTGCACCGAGATGTTCTCGGGGAACCACCAGAGTCTATGGCCGAAGATCCATTCTTGCCCGACGAACAGCACCACCGTCGCCAGCGCAAAAAGAATAAGGAACAGGCCCAACAGTTTGCCCATAGTATCCTCGTACGTTTCTCGTTTCTCGTTTGTCGTTTCTCGTTGTCGAGTTCGGAAGAGATTGCCGACGTCACTACCGAAACGCGAAACGCAAAACGCGAATCCTATCTATCAAGTACCATCAGTCCGAAGAGAGCGGGCAGATACAGCACGGAAGCAAGAAGCAATCGCCGCGCTTGCCACGGCGACTTCGCTATCGCGGCCCGTACGCTGAAATAGAGAAATCCCAATCCCAACACGATCGCGCCCACAAGGTAGATCGACCCTGCCAGGTTCACCATCGCCGGCATCAGGCTGACCGGCAACAACAGCAATGTGTAACTGAGAATCTGCTGGGCGGTCACTCGGCCTTCAGGCTCGACAACCGGCAGCATCTTGATCCCCGCGCGGGCGTAGTCGTCTCGATACATCCAGGCGATCGCCAAAAAGTGCGGGAACTGCCAAAGAAAGATAATACCGAACAGTATCCACGCTTCTATCGTCACCCGGCCGCGAGCCGCCACCCATCCGATGAACGGAGGCATCGCGCCGGGAAATGCTCCCAGGAAAGTGGAGAGCGTCGTTTTAGTCTTCAGCGGGGTGTACACGAACAGGTAGCTTATGAGCGTAAGCACGCCGAGCATCGCCGTGAACGAGCCGAAAAATAGCGCGAGATAGAGTATCGCCGCAGCCGAAAGCGATGAGCCAAACACCAGCGCGCGCGAAGCCGGAAGCTTGCCCGAAGGCAGCGGCCTCGACTCGGTGCGCCGCATCAACTTGTCGAGGTCGCGCTCGATGTACTGATTGAGGGCCGAAATGCCCGAGCAGAGAAGAGAGATGCCGATTACCAGGTTGGTGAGCCTGCCGTATTCGATGCTCGCTATCGATCCCAGGCAGAAGCCCGCTGCTGCAGTCAGCGATACCAGAAGAGTTATCCGTGGTTTGGTCAGCTCAAAGTAAGCGGCAAGTTTAGCCCCGCTCTTTGCCCGCTCCCCCTGAATGGTTGAAGAATGCACTGCTAATGATTCCATAACTATACCGCCGCCCCTTGCGTCGATGAACCGAGCCGAGTGGAGCCGGCTATTCCTGAAGCGCGCTCGCCGCTGGGCACGAGCGCTCGATAACACCTCAGCATAAACACAATCATGGTTGCCAGGGTGAGGGCCCCCACGACGACGTGAGCCGCTGTGAGCGAGATCAAAGGCTCCAGCGGTTGAGGATCGCTCGCCGACCTGACCCGTGCGACATACGCCCCAATCCCCAGGCCCACCTGAACAAACAGCAGGCCCACCGCTGCCATCGCAGGACGCCGCAGATACGGATCGCTCCCGCTTCGGCCGAGCGCACTTGAAGCGGTCCAGACGATCAAGAGCGTGACTGCTACGGCGCCGACGATGTGAGGAATAATGCCAAATGCTTGATGGCGAAACCCGGCGCCGAGCACCAGTTGAATTAGAACTGTCCCAACAGTGATGGCGGTCAGTGATCGCAGGCCGGGACGGCCCGAATCGGGCTGCGACTCACGCTGCTCCCACCATCCCCGCGAAGTGAACACCGCCAGCCCCACAATCAACCCAAAGAAACTCTGTGCTACAAGGGCGTGAGGCCCGGCGATTATCGGCTTGTAGTGAGGAAGCAGAACCCGCACTCCACCAATCAGCGCTTGAGCCACCACCCCGCCAAGCGCTATCAGTGCCAGTCGTCGCACCCAGGTTCGTCGCTCCGTCTTCCAGGCCCAGACAGCAAGAATGAAGGTTGTGAAGCCGACCACCCCGGCAATGACCCGGTGGGAGTATTCATAGCGAACGTTCGCGACGAAGTAATCGGAGTTGATCAGCCACCGGCCGAAGGAGAGAGGCCAGTCAGGCACCGAGTCCCCAGCCTCATTGCTGGTGACCAGAGCGCCTGCCACCAGCAAGAACACGGTGAGGACTGCAACCGCCACCGCAAAACGGTGGAGACCAGGGCTCGGCTCCCACTTCTCTTCAATGCCCTTTTGATCTATCAAACTTCTTCCCCTCTATCCCGAGCCGGCGATTGTGACGCGCGACCGGGTTATGGCAGAACCAGGGCAGTCTCGATCTTCAGGTGAGTAGGACCCGCGGAAGCCACATCTCCCACGCCAAAGGTGAACTCCTGAGTCTTGGACTCCTTAGCCCCGATGGTGATCGACGCTGTCTTCTCAGTGCCCTTGTCGCCCCTCTCGTGCCACGCGACTAGGGTGTACTGGCCAGGAGGCAATCCCTTGATCGTGAATGTTCCATCCCTGGCGGTCACCGCGAAGAAGGGGTGATCGAGCACGCCCACGTGGGCTTTCATCCAGTTGTGCACGTTGCACTTGACCGGGATGAGAATCTCTGGATTGCTAAACTTCTTCTCGATCGGCGTCCCTTTTGGCGCCTGAGACTGATTCCACTCACCGTTCTTAACAGGCAACGGGTGAATGTTGTGATTCGTGTCGTCGCTGTTGGTGACCTTTAAGGTCTGACCGACTTGGATTCCCAGGACTCGCGGATGATAACGGCATCCTTGCTGGTCGAGCACCACCGGTTCCGACGGGGCAGGGAAACTGCAATCGGCGAGTTTTCCACCGGTGACATATACGAGGACATTCGCGAGCTTGCCATCTGTCACGACGACATCGTCCGTCGTCTTCTCGCCAGGGTAACTGGCGCAGTAGGCTTCTCCGCTCATGTCGATCTTCTTCGACGCCGGAGGCATTCCGTCGAACTTGACCACGCCCGTTATGCTGCCTTCGTTGCCGGTGGCGGGACACGGTTTCTTAGCTGCTCCGCTGCCACCAGGCCCGCCGTTCTTGTTCCCATTCCTGTTCGGGCCGCAACTGAATATCAGGAAGACTGCAAGAACCGACAGGCTAATCCCACATAGCTTCTTTATCATTGCCCTTCTCCTTCAGACTCACGGAGTCTCTCTATTAACGGTATAACCACTCTTCAAAACAGATCATTGTGGCATCTTTGTGGTGCCCGCGCCACCCGTGTGAAGGCATCCTCACATGGTCAGGGTCGCGACTTGCTACTGTGTTCGAATCGCCGCGATGTTCGGTTCGTGCCGTCGACTCGTTTGCTGCCCTCTGTCCCGGAGCGAAGACGTCTTGGCGGGCGCGCCTGCCGCAGCCGGCGCCGCTGTTGCACCCGACGAAGTACCGGCACCCAGCCGCTTCTGTTCCTCGGCCGTGAGCTGGAACATGTAGCGAACCAGCAATGACACGTGGTCCTTCTCGTAAGTCTTGAACACTGGCAAGTCGACTCCATTCACCACAAAGCGATCGTGGTCCGCGTCGCGATTGAACAGGCCCGATGGCATCGACGTGCCGGGACTGATCAGCTGCGGATCGACGACCCAGCGCTTGGTCCATTCGGGTTTCAAGCGCTCTCGGGCCAGCAGGAAGTTCGG
>JBGPFL010000385.1:0-5501 GCA_041483295.1 Blastocatellia bacterium
GGCTCTGGCGCGATGGACTTTGCGCGTCGGGCGGCGGCGGCGCTGGCGGTTCAATTCATGCCGCCGAAGGCCGGAATCCTCATACCTCTTCTGCTTCTCCTCGCATGTTTCTTCCTGCTTAGAAGGTTCATCTCGGGTCGGATTAGCGACGAGGCATTCGCAATAGCGCTGATAGTACTGGTGGTGCCCGACCTGGCCTGGAACAGCATTCAGTTCAACACGACCTCCGAGCGGTCGCGTGTGTTCCCCTCGACGAAGATCACCGATAAACTGCATTCGCTTCCGCCGGGCCGCGTGCTGGTTGCGCCCTCTGATCTCGAAACGAACAGGCGCGCATCGGTTGATCCCGGCCGAGACAAGATAATCGCGCCGCCGAATACCCTGCTGGCCTATCGGATCCCCGCGGTTACGGGAAAAGACCAACTGTTTCCCAAGTCCTATCGCGAGTTCTGTTCGCTGATCGAGCCTCAACCGAACTTGAGCCACGTGGTGTTTGATGAAACGCAGTCCCGATACTTTGATGTTCTGAACGTTCGGTACGTCTTGACGCACTCATCCCATCAGCCGCCTGAGGGTTGTAATCTGCTGTTGAGCGACGAAGGTGTTTCGCTCTATGAGAACAAGGCGGCGATGCCGCGTGCGTTCTTTGTGGACCGGGTGATTCCAGCGGCGAGTCACGAGGACGCGCTGAAGCTGCTGAGCGATCCGTCGTTCGATCCCAGATCGAGTGCTGTGACCGAGATGGGATCGGGACCAGGGGTGGATCCCACGCAAATCATGCCCTCTGACTGGGGTATGCGCGGGGATAACCAGGCCAAGATCGTCGGGGACAAGACCAACCTTGTCGTCATCTCAACCGAGAGTGAGTACGGCGGGTTGCTGGTGCTTGCCGACAATTATTATCAGGGGTGGAGCGCGATGGTTGACGAGCAGCCGGTCGAGCTGCTGCGAGCTAACTATACTATGAGAGCGGTCAAGGTTCCCCCGGGGCGGCATGTGGTATATTTCGAATTCGATCCTCCAGTGCTAAGGCTCTCAACCTATGCGAGTCTCGCATCGGCAGGGCTGGTCGGCTTAATTCTAACTTTCTCAGGTTTGAGACATCGGCGACGAGCGAGGCATTAGGGTATGGCGGAGGGAGCGGCTTACGATCTACGAGAAGATAAAGAAGACGATCAAGCACACGCTGATCTTCGGAATAGGCAGCATCGCTAACAGAGCGATCGGGCTCTTCCTGGTGCCTGTCTATGCGAGGCATTTGAGGGCGAATCAATTCGGGGTGTTATCGCTCCTTGCCGTCACCCTGACGCTGGTTACCATAGTCCTGAAGTTTGGTCTGAACCATGCTTTCTTCCGGCACTATTATGAAGCGGAAGAAGAGGACCATCGCCGCAAGATAGTCGGGTCCACTCTCATTTTCCTGCTCGGTTCTTCGCTGCTTCTCACAGCTCTGCTCTGTCTTGCAGCGCCGCAGGTGTCGCGGGTGATCTTCGCCGGCGAGCCTGGGAGGGCGGATCTCCTTCAACTGGTCTTCTTCACTGCGTTCTTTGAGGTCATAACGCTCATTCCCGATTCCATCCTGCGGGCCAAATTCAAGTCGGCGACCTATTCGGTCCTCAACATAACGGCGTTCGCGGTTCAGATCGCTCTGATATCGTATCTGGTCCTGGCGGTTGAGGCTTCCGTCGAGAACGTATTGCTTGGCCGCCTTGGGGGCACAGCGTTCGAAGCTCTGCTCTTCTTCTTTGCAGCGAGGCGCGATCTTAGCTTGAAGTTTTCTCTCCCGGAGCTGCGCGGGATGCTTGGATTCGGGGCGCCGCTGATCTTCGGACAGATTGCATTCATTCTGTTTGTGATGATCGATCGCTTTTTTCTTCAACGGTATTCGAGCGACAGAGAGCTCGGCTTCTATGCGATGGGCACGACGCTGGTCTCGGTAGTGACGGAGCTGGTGACGGTCCCGTTCAGCCAGGTGTGGACGGTGATGCGGTTCTCGGTGATGAACGAAGAGGGCGCCGAGATGTACTATTCACGGGTGCTGACCTACATTTCGCTGGTGAGCATGTTTCTGGCGCTCGGCGTTGCGGCGGTCTCCGGCGATGGGCTGTTGCTCTTCGGAACGAGGGGTTACTGGCCGGCCGCGAACATCATCCCATTGCTTGCGCTGGCGGCAGTCCTGGACAGCGCGTCGCGAGTGTTGAACGTGGGCATTACGTTGAAGAAGCGAACGGTCTTCGCGCCGATTGTGATTGGAGCGGCGCTTGGGGTTAACGTGGGACTGAACTTTCTGCTGATTCCGCGATACGGCAGCCTTGGCGCTACGGTCTCGACTCTGTTGTCGTTTGCGGTCTTCTGCGTGCTCAGATACTGGGCGTCGAACATGTTCTTCAAGGTTCACTACGAGTGGGGCCGGGTCTTTACTATTGGGATTGTGGGATCGCTTCTGATGGCTCTGTTTTATTTGAACGACTACCTGCGTGGTGACTTGAACCGGTACTCGCTCGATGACCCGGCGCGCAAAAGGCTGCTATATCTTTCGATTTTGATCAAGGTATGCCTGGCCATTTCGTTCCCGGCCCTCTTATTTGCGTTGAGATTCTACAGCGACAACGAACGCATGAGGGTGGCTGATGCCTGGCGAAGAGTCTCTTCGGAGCTGAGACGCAGCCGCTTAAGTGAGGCGGCCGGTGATTGAGGTGTGTTGGTTAGGTATGCAATTATGAATTCGACCTCGAGATCGCGGCTTGGTGGGTTCTCATTACCACCTCACCACCTCGATTCATCGAGGTGTTCTGAAGTTTGGCCAGTCTAGATGGCTCGATCCGTAACAACCGACCAACCCAAGGAGAATAGAGGTTAGGAAGGAGGATTTATCCCAGCAGGCACCGAATCCTTAGGCCGCGCGGGGATAAATCCCACTTCCCAACCTCTATTCTCATTAGTTTGAGCCGGTGTACTGGAACGCTCTGGCGTCAAGGAGCGACTCGCGATAACACATGCTTATCACTTCATAAGAATTTTCTATTTGTTCGCTTGTCCCGCTTATGGTATTTCAATTAAGACATTGCGTTCCGTGAAACCACAGGTTTAGGCGTTCTGTACAGCGTTACCCCGTTTCAGGTAGTCGACTGGTAAAGTATGAGCATGCAATCGCTCAACACGGCAGAGGACTATGAGCGGCTGATGGCCGCTTGCGTTGGTGTGGTTGCGCGCTCTTTCTCCGCTCTCTCTAAATCGCTCCTTATCGTTATTGCTATTAGCATCAAACTGTTTACCAGCAGCGGATGACGGTCAGAGCAAAAGAGCTTAAAGCAAAAGGCCATCATCCAGAGAACAAGGATGATGGCCTTTTGAGTTTTCCGGCAGAGGAAACGAGATGAAAACAGATGCGCCGGCGCGATTGTTGGGCGATCCCCAAATCGAGTATGGCGCTTGCAAATTCGGCGCACACCCGCGGCCAGGCTCTTTTTCGTAACCTTGAAACGAGGATTCGTAGAAATGAGAACAACAGGCAGTCCCCACAGCCAGGGCTTGTATGATCCGGCGCACGAGCACGACGCTTGCGGTGTCGGTTTCGTCGCTGACCTCAAGAGCAGGAAGACGCATGCGATTATCGAGAAGGCATTTGAGGTCTTGCTCAACCTCGAGCATCGCGGCGCCTGCGGGTGCGAGAAGAACACCGGCGACGGGGCCGGCGTCCTGCTTCAGACGCCCCATCGGTTTCTGAAGAGGGTGTGCGCTGAAGCCGGAATCGATCTGCCTGAGTATGGCCATTACGGAGTCGGTATGGTCTTCTTGCCAGTCGACCCGGATGGCCGCCGCCAATGCGAGGAAGCATTTGAAACCGTAGTGCGCGAAGAAGGGCAGCATTTCCTCGGTTGGCGCGCCGTTCCCACCGATAACTCGCCCATCGGCCCGACCGCCAAAGCGGCCGAACCGGTGATCAAACAGATCTTCATCGGACGCGACGACGGTTTCCCTGATGATCTGGCGTTCGAGCGCAAGCTCTTTGTCATCCGCAAGCGAGTAAGGAAGACCATCAAGGCATCCACCATCGTTGAAGGCAACAAGTTCTACATCACGAGTCTGTCTTACAAAACGGTTGTCTACAAAGGAATGCTCACCGCCCCTCAGTTGAC
Source organism: Blastocatellia bacterium (assembly GCA_041483295.1). Lineage (GTDB taxonomy): Bacteria > Acidobacteriota > Blastocatellia > UBA7656 > UBA7656 > DASYSA01. The sequence continues at coordinate 4,140 of JBGPFL010000385.1, forward strand.
CACCTACTATCCCGACCTTACCGATCCGGCGGTTGAGTCCGCGATGGCAATGGTGCATTCCCGGTTCAGCACCAACACCTTTCCGAACTGGGCCAGGGCGCACCCATATCGCTACATAAGTCACAACGGCGAGATCAACACACTGCGCGGCAACGTCAACTGGACCGGGGCCCGAGAGCGCATATTCGAGTCGGAGCTCTTCGGACCGGACATCAAGAAGATCGTGCCGGTCATAGACGCCGATGGATCCGATTCGGCGATGTTCGACAACGTGCTCGAGATGTTGACGCTGACGGGCCGGTCGCTCCCGCATGCGATGATGATGATGATTCCTGAGCCGTGGTCCGGCCATGAATCGATGAGCGAAGAGAAGAAGGCCTTTTACGAATACCACTCCTGTTTGATGGAGCCCTGGGATGGGCCGGCCTCAATCGCCTTCACCGATGGTCTGCGCATCGGAGCCGTGCTGGATCGCAACGGACTGCGGCCTTCCCGTTACTACGTCACAAAGGACGACCTGGTAGTGATGGCCTCCGAAGTCGGAGTGCTGGACATCCCGCCCGATCGCGTGCTGCTCAAGGGCAGGCTTCAGCCCGGGCGAATGTTGCTGGTCGATCTCGAAGAGGGGCGGATCATCGACGATGGAGAGCTGAAATACAAGATCGCCACAGAGCACCCTTATGGCCAGTGGCTTCGGGACGAAATGGTCAGGCTCGAAGACCTTCCCGAAGGCCCCGTGCTCTACGAACCTGATCATGCGACTGTGTTGCTGCGGCAGCAGGCCTTCGGCTATACCTCGGAGGATCTGAAGATCCTGATGGGTCCGATGGCCGCCGACGGCAATGAAGCCATCGGCTCGATGGGCAACGACACTCCGCTCGCGGTTCTGTCTGAAAAGCCGCAGCCGCTCTACAACTATTTCAAGCAGCTCTTCGCCCAGGTGACCAACCCCCCAGTCGATTCAATCCGCGAAGAACTCATAATGTCAGCCGACACGACGATCGGGCCTGAAGCCAACATGCTGAAGCCGACGCCGAACTGCGCGCGCCAGATAAAGCTGTCATCGCCGATCTTCACCAATCAGAATCTCGAAAAACTCCGGCACCTCAATGATACGAGAGGCGCAGCCACACGCGAGCGGCCGTTCCGTTCCATCACACTGCCCATGCTCTTTCGAGTGAAGGAGGGCGGCCCCGGCCTCGAGCGGGCAATGGATACGCTTTGCAAAGAGGCGAGCCTGGCGATCGCGGCGGGCTACGACATAATCATTCTTTCCGATCGCGGAATGGATCGCGGGAACGCCGCAATTCCCGCACTGCTCGCGGTCGCGGGCGTGCATCATCACCTGATTCGCGAAGGGAC
>JBGPFL010000386.1:0-5501 GCA_041483295.1 Blastocatellia bacterium
CCGAACATGGCTTCGACATAGACGCATTCGGCGTAGGTTGCCCAGCCCTCGTGGATCCACTCGTCTGAGACGTCGCTGGCAGTGATGCTGTTGCCGAACCATTCGTGCGCGCTTTCGTGAACAATGATGAAATCGAATTTGAGACTGACTCCGACGCCTGTCCAATCCTTCTCGAGATAGCCGTTCGCAAAATGGTTCCCATAGGTGACGGCGCTTTGGTGTTCCATCCCGGAGTACGGAACCTCGATCAACTTGTAGCCGTCTTGCTTGAAGGGGTATTCGCCAAAATACTTTTGAAAAGCCTCGAGCATCGGCTTGGCCTGGGCGAACTGCTTTTTTGCTTTCTCCAGATTCTCAGGCAGACAGTAGAAATCCATGGTGAGATCGCCGAGCTTATCGCTGAAGTGTTCGTAGCTGGCGATATTGAGCGAGACGCAGTAGTTGTTGATGGGATAGTGAATCGCCCAGTCGTAGCGGGTGTAGCCGTCGCCGAGGTCGGTCTTACCTTCCAGCCGCCCGTTGGAGACGTCTATAAGGTTGCTGGGAATGGCGACGCGGAGGCGCATGCTCTCCACTTCATCGCGGAGTTGATCTTTGTTGGGCCACCAGATGCTTGCGCCAATTCCCTGGCACGCGGTCGTGATCCAGTGCCGGCCCCCAGGGTCTTTGCGGAAGCTGATCCCTCCGAACCGTCCGGTCTCCTGCGGCAGGCCGGAGTAATGAAACTCGATAGACTGCACCGAGTCTTTCTTGAGAGTCGCGGGAAAGTCCACGAACACCGTACCAAGCTCGCGCGTGTATTTCAGCTCGGTCGAGCCGAGCAGTATCCTGTCGACATTGAGATTGGCAAACAGGTCGAGCTGGATCCGCGTATCATCCTTCAGCATCTTGAATCGGATCGTATTCTTTCCGCTGATGAACTTCTTCTCGGGATCAACACGAATGTCGAGATCATAGGAGAGCAGGTCATTGTTGGCACGCCACGGACTGTACTCGCCGCGCAGGATGTCAGCCCGTGACGGTGCTTGCGCTTGAGCTGAGATGCCTAACGCGAGCAACAGCAAACAAATTAGCTTAGTCATTTGTCAGTTGTCAGTTGTCAGTTGTCAGTTGTCAGTTTGGAATCGTGCGCGCAAGAGCCTGACCACGGACAACGGACCACTGACAACGGACCACTGACGCTATTGCGAGGCGGCCACTTCGGATTTGGCGGTGCCGTTGATGAAGGTAGACACGTCCTTGTGCACCTTCTCGCGCGATTTCTTCTCGATGTACATCATGTGTCCGGCTTCATAGTACGCGAAGCTGATGTTCTTTCGGATTGCCGGCTCGAGACTCATGTGCGACACGGTGTGCTCGATTCCGTTGAAGGGCGTGGCGAGGTCGTAGTACCCGCAAAGGACCAATACCTTCAAATAGGTTTGCTGCGTCATGGCCGAACGCAAAGCTTCCGCCGGCTGGCCGGGCTGCCCTTGATCCCACGGCTGCACCCGTGCGGAGAGGGTGTAGTACATATCCGTGTTCCACTTCAGCTCGCGGTGAACATAGTCCTGAAACATCGCGACGTAGGACCCATCGTACGAGGCCAGGCTTGCGTCATATTCGTAACGCTCTCCGGCCGCGTCCGAGTCCATTCCCAAGAAGCGAGAATCTATTCGTCCGAGCGTCTGGCGTTTGTCGCGAAGGAGTTCCTTGAACCAGCGTTGCGGGCTGATGCGCAGGTTGGTCTGCTCGATGTACTGCGGCGAAAGTCCGGTGAAGCGCGCCAGGCTCTTGACGACCTTCTGGTACTCAGCTTGGGGCAGTTCGTCCCCCTTCTCGAGCGCCAGAGCGTATTCGCCGTGAGCAAACTGGCGGGCCTGCTGCGCCACCTCGCCAATGCTGAGTTTTTGCAGGTCGGGAGGCAGCAGGTGGTGATACCATGCTGAGGTCACGAAGGTTGGTAGAAAGAAGATCGTCCGGTCATCCGCGCCCCAATTGCCGAACCCCACCGAGGACAGCAACGCGATGCCATTCAAATAGATTTGATGACGCTGCTGCAAGACAAGGGACAGCTGCGCGGAGCGCGTGGTTCCGTAGCTTTCGCCGATCAGGTATTTTGCCGAAGCCCAACGTTCGTTGCGAGTGAGGTATTGGTAGATGAAATCGGCGAAGAAAGTCGCGTCTTGCAACACGCCATAGAACTGCGCCGTATTCTCACCGGGGGCCGGGCGGCTGTAGCCCGTTGAAATCGCATCCACGAACACCAGATCGGTGGCATCGAGAAACGAATCGCCATTCTCGATAATCGAGTACGGCGCGGGCATGCCGTGCCCGTCGTCGGTCAGCACGATGCGTTTCGGACCCAATCCCATGTGGGTATAGGAAGAAGCGGAACCGGGACCCCCATTGTAGACGAACGACAATGGGCGTTTGGAGCTATCCGGCACATCTTCCTTGGTGTAGCCGACGAAGAAGAAAGTCGCCTTAGGCGAACCGTCATCGGCCTTGATCACGTAGGTGGCTGCCGTCGCAGTGTAGTTGATCTGCTGCCCGCCAATCCTAGCACTGTGATGTGTGACAGAGGATTTTTCTTCCGGCGGAGGTCCGCGCCGCTGCTGTGCCTGTTCGCCCTGCTGTGCCGGCTGCTGCGTCGGTTGCTGCTGTTCAGAACCGGGGCGCTGGCGCTGCGGGTTGCTCTGCGCCAACGCCATACACGCAGTCAGCAGCACTGTCATTACTACGGTAACAATGCGACCAATTCTCATTTGTCATCTCTCCTTTTTCCGTATGCATCACTCTAGCCCGTCTGCCCGCGGTGAACTCCGACAGATCGAGCTCGGACCACGTTCTTTCGACAGCGTGCCGAGAAGTTCAGGTTTTCAAGTGCAACCACTTTAGGTTGACGCTCGGGATGGCCAATTCAAAGCATCCTCACTTCGAATCAAGGCTTCTCAGCTTGTGATTACGGTCCAATGGTGCGCGATCTTATCATATGTGCTTGCTGAATGCACAACGATAAGGCCGTCTCCTAATCCGTCGATAAGCGGTGTTGGAGTTGGGTTGCTGCCAATGGACTGGCGGGCTTCTCGTGGTTCTTCATCTGTGTCATCTGCGCAATCTGCGGACGAATATCTGGCGGTCAAAAGAAGGGCGATCCGCAGATGTCGCAGATTTCGCAGATATATGGAACGTCCCGGGCTATGCCTTGTCACGCCAGCAGCGCACGCTGGTCATGTCCAAGCGCTCACCTTTGAACACGAGCTGCGAGCCACGCGCGTCGAGCAGGCGGAGTTCCGCCGTGGGATTCGGGTAATCAGCGGTGATGATGATGAGACCGAAATTGAATTGCATAAGAGAAGTGCGGCCCGCACTTGCGTCTCCGAGAATGGAGAGAGGCGTCACAGATCTTAGAGCGCCGAAATCTTACGCCCCTTCTGCAAGCGTGAGCAAGTTCACGACGCACAGTTTGGTGTATATCGTTACCGGCGCTCCAGGCCCAGGATCATGATCGGTTCGGGTAAGTTGCGCTATCGCAATGCAGGTTGTTAGAAGTTTGCCCTGGCAGGGAGCAAGGATCAGTTCACGTTGATTCGAGGTTGACTGGAGCCGAAGGCCAGCACCTTCTCCGGTTCCGAGAGTAGCTGGCTAATCGTCGCGTTGATGTCTTCCAGGCAAATCGGCTTGAAGATCACTCTGTCTACAAACGGCTCGTTTTCGGTGATGTCCTCCGGTGTCACGGCGAAGCCGCTAGTGAGCACGATCTTTACTGAAGGCCAGCGGCGTCGAATCTCGCTTGCCAATGCCCAGCCCTCCATCTCGGGCGTCGACAGATCAGTGAACACGAGGTTGAACTGATCGGTCTCGAGTCTTGCCAGGCCTTCTCGTCCGCTCCCGGCTTGCTCGACGCGGTGGCCGACGGAAGTCAGCATGTCCGCGAGCGCTTCGCGAACTCGTTGGTCGTCGTCGATTACCAGGATGCTGGCCGAGTGGATGTGCGCGGTTTCGTCTCCATTTGCCACCTGAATCGCCGCGGCGCCGGCGGGAAGGGTTACAGTGAAGGTCGATCCCTGGCCAGGATTGCTGCGCGCCGCTATGCGTCCGCCATGTCGCTCGATTATGCTGTAGCTCACCGCGAGCCCCAGTCCCGTTCCGCCCGCTCCCTTGGTGGTAAAGAAGGGCTCAAAGATGCGGCCGGATACTTCGCGGCTCATCCCAATTCCGCTATCGCTGAAGTGAGTTCGCACCATCGAGCCGGTGGCTTCGGTACTGATTCTCAGGGCGCCACCCTGAGGCATTGCGTCGAGCGCATTCAGGATTATGTTGACGAAGACCTCTCGTATGTCCGAAGCCGAGCCGGACACTGGCGGCACGGGTCCCAGGTCAACTTCAACTTCGTAATGGAGTCCGCGAGCCTGAGCATCGTCCCACCACCTCGCGCGCGTGAGATTGGTCGAGTCTTCTACGAGACTATTGAGGTCGACGGCGTCGACCGATTCGTTCTGCTGCTGGCCGAAGCCCTGGATGCGCTTGACGGTCTGTGCGCCATCAAGGGCGGCCTGCTCAATTATGTCGATCCGCTCGAGCGTTCGCTCGTCTCGACAGTCGCGCTTGATGAGCTGCGCGTGGCCCAGGACTGCCGCGAGAATGTTGTTGAAGTTGTGCGCAACGCCCGAAGCAAGCTGCCCAAGCGCGCGCAGCTTATCGGCCTGGGCTGCCCGCTCGCTTGTGAGCCTCTGTTCGGTTATGTCGCGAGCGATCGCGAGCACGCTGGTCACGCGACCTTCGTCATAGATCGGCGTATAGGTAATCAGCAGCAGTCGCGCTTCTCCGGTTTTCCTGATGGCATGCATTTCCGTTGTCTGTGCGTGTCCCTCAAGCGCGCGCGTGAACTTCTCGACCGCGAGTTTCTTGTCTTCGGGCGGGATGAAGCGGCGGTAGTCGCTTCCGAAGATCTCTTCTCGAGAACAGCCCGACAGTGTAACGAGTTGCTCGTTGAACCAGATGAACCGTCCGTCGGGGGAGACCGTGAAAATGGCATCGTTCGCGTGCTCGATCAACTTGATGAGGAAGCTGCGTTGCTCCCGGGCGACGGCCTCGGCGGCCCGCAATTCAGACAGGTCCCGAACTACACAGACGGCTCCTGGAGCTACGTTCAAGGGTCCGCTTCGGCGACGACTGCCGTCGTCCAGACTGAAGAGGCGTCCTTGCGAGTTAGTGAGAGGAGACATCGTGACCAGCACCGGCCGCGAAAGTCGCTTGGGAATCAATTCGAAGGTGACCGCTTTGCCCGTCCTCATCACCTGCGCGACGCGGCAGTCCTCGCCCTCGGCTCCTTGAAGCAGTGTGCAGCAGCGGCGCCCGATCAACTCGCTGGCCTCGACTCCTTCGAACACTGCCGCCACCTGATTTATCCGCCGAAGGATCCCGTGCTGATCAAAGATGAAGATCCCATCGCTGAGAGCGTCAAACGTAGCCTCCCATTCGTATTTACCCTGAGAGATCTGCTCGAAAAGCTCGGC
>JBGPFL010000387.1:0-5481 GCA_041483295.1 Blastocatellia bacterium
ATCGAGAAAGATGCCACGGACGGATTCAGATTCAAGATCGATTTGCTGAGGCTCTGGATTCGGAGGTCGCATTCGATCTGGCAGGTGGTCAAAGAAGTGAGGACCCTCTAAGATGAGATAGCGGCTCGCGGGAGGCGAGCAAAGACCAGATGCCGCGCAATCCCTACCTTAATCGAGTCGCAATCAAAGACCCGGCGCAGTTCTTCGGGCGCGCGCGAGAGGTCTCCAAGATATTCTCGCGTATCGGGGCTTCGCGTCCGCAGTCCATCTCAGTCGTAGGCGATCGCCGCATAGGTAAGTCGTCGCTGCTCCATTTCATCAACAATCAACAGGTCCGCGCGCGATACCTCGATCGCACCGAGTTTTTTGCTTTTGCCTTCATAGACCTTCAACAGAAGCGGCGTCTCACGCTCACCGAGTTTTTCAGGGAGTTGTTCACCCTGGTGGCTCGGGAAGTGAATGATGACTCTGTAAGACAGATGGACCCGACGTTCGATTCGGTCCGCGCTCTGCTCGAGAACTTCCGGCGGGAGGGCCGCAAGCTGGTCGTGCTATTCGACGAGTTCGACGCAATCACCACCAACCACGCCTTCGACCTCGAGTTCTACTCCTTCCTTCGGTCCGTTGCCAATAACTACGACGTAGCCTATGTGACGAGCTCGGCGCGCGATCTTCAGGAACTGTGTCACACGCAGCTAATCGCCGACTCGCCCTTCTTCAACATCTTTACCAACGTATTTCTGCGCTCGTTCAACAGAAGCGAGGCCCTCGATCTGATTTCGAAACCGTCGGCTGAAGCGGGCCTTCCGCTTGAAGGCTACTCGCGGCGCATTATGGAGATCGCCGGTCACCTTCCGTACTTCTTGCAGATCGCGTGCTCGACCTATTTCGATCATCTCTCAGAGAGCGAGGGCAAACTTGATCGCGAGGAAGTCGAGGCAACTTTTCTGGATGAAGCAAAAGGCCAGTTCAGATTCATCTGGGACCACATGAGCGAGAGCTCGCGCCGCTGCCTTCGCGACTTCATATCGAACGGCCGCGTCGAGAAGGAACAGGAGCACATCTACGAAGATTTGAAGCGGGCCGGCTACTTTGTCGAGGACGACCGGGGTCCGCGCGTGTTCTCGACCCTGTTTTCATCGATCGTGTCGCGACCGCGCGTGGTTACGACTGAATTGCGCGATACTGACCGGGCCGCGATGGCCGTGCATGACGGTAAGACGGAGAAGGTTGCGGCTCCCCCGCTCATCGAGCCACACGGGCACATAGGCCGCTTCGATATTCGAAGGTCGCTGGGGTCGGGCGGAATGGGCGAGATATTCGAGGGGCACGACATCGATCTCGATCGCACGGTTGCAATCAAGGTGCTGGCATCAAGATATGTTGAAGACGAGACGATGAAGCAGCGATTCCTGAGAGAAGCGCGGATGGCATCTCAACTCAACCACGCGAATATCGCGACGATCTACGAGATAGGCGAAGCGTCAGGCAATCCGTTCATTGTGATGGAGTATGTCGAGGGCGAAACGCTGTCGGACAGGTTGGCCGATGGACCGCTCGATTTTGAGCTGATCGTCCAAATCGGCGCACAGGCAGCCGACGCCCTCGCAGAGGCGCACGAACGGGGAGTGATTCACCGCGACATCAAATCTTCAAACTTGATGTTGACCGGCCGCGGGAAATTGAAGGTGCTCGACTTCGGGTTGGCGAAGCCGCTGCCACTCACGGATTCGACGGCCAACAAGGACAGGTTGACAGAGTCCGGCGTACTGCTGGGAACGGTGAGCTACATGTCACCCGAACAGGCGACCGGACGCGGCGAAGTGACCCATCTCTCAGACATCTTTTCACTTGGCGTAGTACTGTACGAGGTCACCACCGGCCGCCTTCCATTTGGGGGAGAGAGCTACTTTCAGACCATTGAGGCGATAAGCAAGCGGGCTCCCTCGGCGATCAAGAGGCACCGAAAAGATGCGCCCGACTGGCTGGTGGCTACCATAGATCGGATGTTGAAGAAAGTTCCGGCCCAGAGATACCAGACAGCAGCGGAAATCGCCAGTGACCTGCGAAAAGCTGCTAGGCACGACGCCTCATAGCTGTGGCGCTGATACCTCTATGATCAGTCAACTTGCCCAGGGGTCTCTCGGCGAGTGTCGGGGCTGATCGAGATCTCTTCGTCATAGCGGGACTCTCGCGTAAATAAGACGAAGCCGACGCCGACGATCACCAGGACCAGTACCAGAACGATTGCGAGAAAGTACCAGGGTAGGTTCGGCTGATCCGGCCTGTTCGGGTCGCGGCCGCCTATTGCGAGCAGTACGAATGGGCCGACAATCGCGCCGAGGAGTCCAATCACCAGCGCGACACGGTCGAGTATCCCTTCATGAGGCACTTTGACGCGCCAACCTAGGTATGCGCCGGCGGCGCCGGCCATCAATGCCATCGCCACAAACAGCGCTCGCTGGCCCGTATCGGCATTGCTAAGCCAGATGCCGGTCACAAACTGCCCCTTGTTGCCGAGGGGCAACCTCCAATAGACGAGTGCGCTCAGCAGCAGCGTCAGGATTACTACGCAAACCGCATCACCCAGGCGAAGTTTTTCGCTCATCCAACCGACGACGAAGGCCCCGATCAAGAACGCACCAATTGTCAGGCCAAATACTACTAGGAGGAACGGACCCTCTTGCACTCCAGTCTTGCTGGTGGCTGCGCTAAATGCGACTCCAGTGAAGATCAGAGAGATCAAGACGTGTAACCCGAAGGTAAAGCCGATCCCCACTAAGATCCTCTTGATTCGGTCCCTCATTTTGAACCCCTCCCGATGCAAGACCTCAAGTGTGGATCTGAGCCTTGCTTGCGCTCGCCGTCCCGTCAATGCACTAAGCCCGCGGCCAGCATCATCGCTCATCGCGGGATATGCCCATGCGCACAGGACATGTTCTTTGAGGAAAGTCCGTCTGGTACTACAGTCCTTGGTCTTGGATCACCTGGACTGCATAGACCGACTCACGCATGGCCTCGAGTCCTTGACCTAGTCAAGTTGAGATCGAAGCTTACCGCCTCACATCTACCCCTCCCGGACTCCCCAATTGCGATCAATCTTATGCTTGCGCGGCATGAGTGTCAAAGTGATAGCCCGGCGGGCGTTCAGAGTGGGATGCAATCTAAACTTGGACAAGGACGCTATACGGGCGGGCCCCGGTTGGGTAGATCTCAGGCTACGCCGAACCCGCGCAACCCCTGAACGAGGGCTGAGGAGAGCAGGTAGCCGATGCCCGTATAAAACAGTAGCTGAAGACCTGCGACCTTCCAGGAGTTGGTTTCGCTCCGCACGACGGCTACGGTTGAGAGACACTGCAGCGAGAAGAAGAAAAAGACTATCAATCCCAGAATGCTCGACGGGGTGAAGATCAGCTGAGTTCCGTTTGGGAAGGTCGCGACGCGCATGCTCTGCAACAGCCCTGACTGCGCCCCTTCTTCGGTGTCGGCTACGTGAAATATGATCGCCATCGAACTGACAAATACTTCGCGAGCGGCGAAGGCGGATATGAGCCCGACGCCGACTCGCCAATCGACTCCCATCGGCCGCAGCACCGGTTCCATCCCTTGCCCAAGCTCTCCCGCAAAGGAGTGTTCCAGATCGGTAGCGGCAACGACTGGCACTGGCGCGCTGTCGGGTGACCGGGGTTGGCGCGAACCCAGACCGAAATTTGAGAGGAGCCAGAGGCCGGCTGAAATTACTATTATGGGAGTACCGGCACGCTTCAGATAAGAGGACCCTCGAATCCATGTCATCTTCAGAGTCGGTCTCAACAGCGGCGTTCGATAGGTCGGCAATTCCATCGCGAGAACCGAAGGCGGTCCCTTACGCAAGATTACCCGGCTAATCAGACCGGCGGTTAAGGCGCCTATCAGTAGACTCGATATGTAGATCGCCGCAAGCGCCAGGCCTGACTTCCAGGGGGAGCCGGGCAGCAGAGCCGCAAGCAGAAGCGCGTAGACCGGAAGCCTTGCGCTGCAACTCATCAGCGGCAGTATCCAGATCGTGAGGAGACGCTCGCGTTTATTGGGGATCGTGCGGGCCGCAAGCACTGCCGGAATCGCACACGCGAAACCGCTGAGCATCGGTACAAAGGAACGGCCGTGCAACCCTAAGACAGAGAGCGGCCGATCCATCAGCGCCGCGCCGCGGGCAAGATAGCCGGAGTCTTCGAGCAGAGTCATAAGGAAAAAGAGTATGACGATCTGCGGGAAGAAGACGGCCACCGCGCCGACTCCACCAATGACGCCGTCGGCAATGAATCGAGAGATCGCGCCATCGGGCAGAATGCGAAGAGCAACGTGACTTGCTCCGGCGAAGAACGCTTCAATTCCATCCATGAACGGCTTGGCCGCCCAGAAGATTGAAGCAAAGAGTCCCACGAGAACGGCAAAGAAGATCGGAAATCCCCAATACCGGTTGAGCACCACACTATCAATGCGCGCGGTGACCGAATCGGACGCAAGGATGAGCGGATTGTGGTGTTTCACAGCGCCGCTCTGGACCAGCAACTCCCTCACGGCCTTGTAGGCCGCCACTGGTTCATCCGGCAGAGCAGCGAGGACGTTGTCAGGCTGACCGCCTCGCTCGATGGCGGTTGCGAGAGCCTTGATGAGCTCATCGGCGCCCCACCCGGTGCGGCCGTCAACAGACACCACCGGCACCAACAATGCGGCCTCGATCCTGGTTGCGTTCACGGAGGTCCCGCTACGCGGAAGGAGATCGGTCATCGTGAGCGCGACGACGATGGGCTTTCCGCTGCGAGCGGCATAGCCGGCGAACTTCAGGTGTCGCTCGAGCTGAGTGGCGTCGATGACAAGGATCAAGCCATCCGGACGAACTGAAGGGTTACGCCCCTCGATCACCCTGCAAGCGAGCTCTTCTTCGGGCGAGGGAGCCACGCCGCTGTGGACACCTGGCAGGTCGATCAGGTTGACCTCGGGTCCCAGCGAGCGTTTGCTCTTGCCCCGGGAAAGGCTGACAGTCACTCCCGGATAGTTTGCGGTCCGAAAGCTGCCGCCGGTGAGCGCGTTCATCAACGCGGTCTTTCCGGCGTTGGGCATGCCGACCAGGCAGACGGTGGGCAGGCTGGGAACGGGGGAGGCCGAGGGCGGAAGGGCTCCTGCTTTTGATTCAGGATCTTGAGTGGCTGTTTGGGATGGGACCATTGTCGCTTACTTCACTCGAATCCAGTCGGCTTCCCGGCGTCTGAGTGCGAGTCGAGTGCCTCGCACGAGGACCACGAGTGGGTCGCCAAGGGGAACGGACTGAACGATAGCCATCTCCTCGCCCGGGGTGAGGCCGAGGTCCAGGAGTCTGCGGCACTCCTCATCCGGCCCTTCCAGCCTTACGATTCGGTATCGTTTCTTGTGTCGCGCGTCCGACAATCTCATAAGTCCCTCATACCCCACAGCCTGAACAGTTCCTAATATTGAATTTCA
>JBGPFL010000388.1:0-5473 GCA_041483295.1 Blastocatellia bacterium
AATGCTCGGCAGGTCCCCAGCATCTCCGAGAACAATCACAGGATTCTATTTTGAAAGAGGTAAGGCTTATGTCAAGGGGCGCTAGATCGATCGCTCTCTTTTTTGTTCTGGTTCTAAGCTTGATGCTGGTTCCTTTCAATCACGCATCTTTGTCCGAACGACCACAGTCAATCCACAAACGTTATGCAACGAGCGATGATCTGCCGCGCTACGCCGGCCTTCCTTCTCACGAGGACGAGGGATTCGTGATTCGGGAGATAGATGGTCAGGCGACGTGCCGAGCCTCGACGCCGGAAGATGCCGACCTGTTCAAGCTACAAGAGCGCGATATAGAACTGACGCAGATTTCACATGTTGGCGAAATGATCACGACTCAGGCGACCGGCCTTACGATAGTACTGCGCGCCACTAACCAGCTAAATGCCAATCCAACTGCGAAGGCCGCATTCACGGCCGCTGCCGCGAAGTGGGAGGCGTTGATTCAGAGTCAAATCACGGTGATCATCGATGTCGATTTCGGGCCGACCAAATTTGGAGTGCCCTATAACGACCCCCTCGTGCTCGGCGCCACGAGCGTGCAGGGCGTCGGCGACACCGCGAATTATTCAGATATCCGATCGAGGTACGTTAGCCACGCGTCGAGCACCGGCGAGGCGACGCTCTACAACGCTCTGCCTACTGGAACTGTTGGAACAGACATAGGCGCTACCGCGGGAATCGTCGCGCCGACGGCCCTATTTCGCGCACTTGGTTCTCTGAGCGCAGTAGCCGACCCGCCCAATGAGGCATCCCTCGGGCTTCCGCCCAGGATCGGTTTCAACTCCGCATTCACCTTTGACTTCGATCCCAGCAACGGCATCGATGGCGACAAGACGGATTTCGACGCTGTGGCGGTTCACGAGATCGGGCACGCCCTTGGCTTCTCCTCGAACACCGGCAGTAAGGAGTTGTTTCCGAGCGATCCTACATTCCTCGGCGCTATGGATCTGTTTCGATTCAGGCCGGGAATGTCTTTGGGCACATTTCCAACGGCCCAGCGAATACTCTCTTCAGGCGGCTCACAGATATTCTTTGCGGGTGGAACAGAATTGGCCCTCTCGACCGGAAGGCCGGACGGGAAAGGCGGCGATCTGAACCAGGCCTCGCACTGGAAAGATGACTCCCTAACCGGCAATTACATTGGCATAATGGACCCCACCATCGCACAGGGAGTTCGGCATACCATCACGAGCAATGACCTGCTGGCCTTCGATGCGTTCGGCTACTCGCTGATGGGCAGCGCGCCGCCGCCGGTGGATGATGCGGTAGCGTTGATCTCAGGCACCCCGCAGACGGGTTCAATTACCGCGCCGCCCGACGCTGACACCGGCGTCCTTGGCGCGACGCAGTACTCGATTCAGGTGCCCTCCGGAACCACCCAATTGAAGATCGATCTGAACGGGAATCAGGATGTCGATCTGCTGGTGCGCTTTGGGGCAAAGGTCGCGATTGACGAGGAAGGCGTCCCGATCTTCGATCATATTTCTGAGTCTTTCACTGGAGTCGAGTCGATTACGGTCAACTCAGTCAGTTCACCACAGCTCAGGATAGGCACATATTACATTGCCGTCGCCAATTTCGGACCTGGCGCGGCCACCTTCTCGGTCACCGCCACAGTCACAACCGGAGGGGGAGGCCCAGCCGGGAGCCCGCCTGTAATAAGCAATCTCGTGGGGAGTTTAAGCGGGGACACCCTGACGTTGACCGGCACTGCTTCCGACCCGGACGGCGACATAGTGCAGGCGCAATCAACGTTGACCAATGGCGCCGATCAGGTGATCACCCCAATCGCCCAGTTTGCGGTGACCTTCGGGGGTGCGACCTCGATCAACTTCACTCTTCGCCTTAGCGGTGTGAACCTGTTTCCTTCAGCACTGAAGGCAACGCTCGTATTCGTCGACAGCCACGGCAACCGAAGCTCTACGGTGACGGCCGACTTCAGTCAGGCCGATTCGGGCGGGCCGACGATTAAGAGTGCCAGCTTGAGTGGGTCGAAGCTGACCATCAAAGGCAAAGACCTTAGCGGCGAACTCACTGTCGAGATCAACGGCGTGGACCTCGCGACCCTCAGCGTCAGTTCTGACAAGAAGGCTAAGGTAGGAGGCGCCGCTGCCTCTTTGCACGCGGGCGACAACCGTATTCGCGTTCGCCACGGCACGGTGAGGTCGAATATCTTCGTGTTCACCCAGTAAGGCTCCCCCGGAGGGTGAAATGTGCGTGCGGCGGTTTTTGGGGTTGTTCGAACCACATACTGCTCCTCCGGAGTCGGTGCCATCCGCGGCCGCCTTCTACAAACATTGAACTCCTCCGAAGTTCGCGCCTAATTAAAGGTGATCTTCCAGACGGCAGACTTTCCTTCACCTACGGCTTTTCTGGCCGCCGCCAGACCTTCGGTGGCAACAACTCTCTTCAGATTGAGTTCGGTCTGGTCGAAAGAAGAGGCATCTTCGAGGCCGCGGGTGTCATATCCGAAACCGGACACTATCTCTCGCGCCTTGTTGAGCGCCACCACTTTGGGACACTCGAGCCTGAACCCCGAATCGTCGGAGCGATGGTCGCGGGTCTTCCCTCCGCCTGCTCGGGCGACATGTAGCCGGCCGTTCCCATCACGACGCCGTGTTGGGTCTGGCTATGGCTTCCGGTCGTTCCTAACGAGAAACGAAAAGCGCGAAACGATAAGTTGCTTCGACAATCCACTAGTGATATGAATCCGTACTGGCCTTGCTCACAGTCTACTGAAAAAACGACAAACGAGAAACGACAAACGAAAATCGCATCGGAGGGGATCGGACTTGCCTGAATGGTTCAAGCTGCTTGGCATCGCAATTGTCGTGGTCGGACTCGCGCTCAAGTTGCGAACGACGCTTGTAGTGGTGATGGCCGCGCTGGTGACGGGGTTGCTTGCGGGGATCCCTCTCCTGTCGAGCGAGGGCATCTTTGAAAACCTGCCTTACCTCACAAAGCCCGGCCAGCCGGGGATCATCAACATGTTGGGCCGCGCCTTCGCCGATTTTCGCCTGATGACCCTGTTCATCATTACGCTCCCGGCAATTGGGCTGGCGGAGCGGTACGGTTTGCAAGAGCAATCGGCCCGCTTGATCCGGCGAATCAAAGTTGCAACGGTGGGCCGCTTGCAGATCGTTTATCAACTCTTTCGCGTGCTCCACGGGATCCTGGGCATCAGGCTCAATGGCCATCCGCCTTTTGTTCGCCCACTGGTCTTTCCGATGTCGGTTGCTGCGGCGGAAGCAGAAGCGGGCGCGCAAAGCGTCGACGATCTGCCAATTCAAAGAGTCGAGGACATCAAGGCGGCAGCTTCGGCGAGCGAGAACTACGGCAACTTCTATGGACAGAATCTGTCACCGGTTCAAGCGGGTATCCAGCTCGTGCTGGTCACGATGGCGGGGCTGGGCTATACAGTAAGCGCCTGGAGCCTGGTGTTATATGCTATTCCGATCACCACTATCTCGATCATCCTCGGCGCGCTTCAATTCTGGCTGTTCGACAGGCGGTACCGCCGCCGCATCGCTCGAGAGAAAGCGGAGGTGCGGGTCCAATGATTGTGCTCCTCGCGGTTTCTCCGGCGTCTATTCTCGGAGCGCTCTTCAGCCTCGACATGGTCTATGCGCTGACCGGAGTCGTTCTCTGGATCTTTGCCGCAATGACCT
This sequence comes from Blastocatellia bacterium, assembly GCA_041483295.1. GTDB lineage: Bacteria > Acidobacteriota > Blastocatellia > UBA7656 > UBA7656 > DASYSA01. Next base: position 3,708 of record JBGPFL010000388.1, read on the forward strand.
TCGCCGACCGTGGCAATCCCCGGCGCATTGGCACGGGTTGCTTCTGGGTCACGCTGGGAGTCATCTTCATTGCGGGAAGCCTGATGCCACATTGGCTGACCGGGCTCCTTGTAATACTGATGGTGGCGCTCGATGGGGCCGGTCGAGTTGCTCGGGGCCGTTATGACGAAACGACAGATGCAGAGCATGCCAGAGAAGCGGACAGATTGGGCAACAAGATATTCATCCCGGTTTTGGTGATACCGTTTGTGACCTTTGGTGTCGCGGTCATCTTTCGATTCCGCGGGATGGATGCGAACGCGGGTGCGCTCGTTGGGCTCGGTTTCGGCGGGATTAGCGCGATGGCCATGGGGTTGCTCCTGACCGGAGGCAAGGCGCGAGCGATGATGGACGAGGGCCGCCGCATTAACGACGCGATGGGCACCGTGAACATCCTGCCCCAGTTGCTTGGCTCGTTGGGGGTCATATTCACTGCGGCGAAGATCGGTGATCTGATCGCGGGCGGTATTACCTCGGTTATTCCGCAAGACAACTTGTTCTTGCTCGTCCTTGCAAATTGTCTCGGCATGGCTCTGTTCGCGATTGTCATGGGCAACTCCTTTGCGGCGTTTCCGGTGATCGCCACCGGAGTTCTTGTCCCCCTGATCATCAAGCCGTTCGGCGTCAACCCGGCGATGGTCGCGATCATAACTCTGACGGCAGGCTCGAGTGGGACGTTGATGACTCCGATGGCGGCGAACTTCAATATAGTGCCGACTGCGCTGCTGAACATGCGCGACCAGTACGGTGTGATCAAGTTTCAGTTGCCCTATGCGTTGACCATTTGGACGCTGCACGTGATTCTGATGTGGGCGATGATCAGGATCTTCTGACAGACGTTTCGCGTTCCTCGTTTGTCGTTCTGTCGCTTACGGTGTGTGGTTTCTACTTGAGTTCCGACAACGTTAAACGAGAAACGAGAAACGAAGGAGCTTACAGTGAACAGACGAAGATTTCTCAGGAGCAGCGGTGTGAGCGCACTCGGCGTGGCCGCCGTGGCTCAGTCGCAAAGCGTGGCAGCTCAATCAAGGAGTTCGTCAATGAGCGGAAAGCGGACGGCTCCCGCAAGCAAGGACAACACGCCGCCGGCGCAATCCTCACAGACCACCGCTAACAAAACCAAGGGTAAGCCGGCCAGACGCAGGGTCTTGACCGACAACGCGCCCAGACCTGGCGGTCCATACAGTCAGGCGATCATCTCAGGCGGTACAGTCTACGTCGCGGGACAGGGACCCACGAATCCGAAGACGGGCAAAATAGACGTGGTTACCTTCGAAGAGCAAGCCATTCAGGCGTTCGAAAACGTCAAAGCGATCCTTGAAGCGGCCGGTTCGTCCATGTCGAAGGTCCTCCGGGTCAATGTATACCTTGCCGACCTCGAAGACTTCGCCAAGATGAATGAGGTCTATCGGCGCTACTTCACTGGAGACTTTCCAGCGAGAACCACCATCGGAGCGCAACTGCTGCTCAAGATGCTCATCGAGGTTGATTGCATAGCCGCGATCTGAAATCTGAACCTGAGATTTTGGCTCCGCGAGCCCGGAAATCCAAAATCTAAAATCCAAAATCGACAATGGTACGGACCATCCGGGTTGGCGACATAGTAGGTTTCCGAACTTTTACGGGTGTCATTCGGTATGGCACCGTAGTAGACTTACTTATGCGTGGAGAAGGTGGGCGACCGAGCCGCCGTGACGAAGTGAGCGTTCGGTTGAAGCCCGACGGAC
>JBGPFL010000389.1:0-5472 GCA_041483295.1 Blastocatellia bacterium
AATGTGGTCGCGAACCCGAGACGGGCAATATTACCACGGCGATCCCGTTGAGATATTCACCGTCTTCACCTGGCTGATCTATCTGCTCCTGATTCAGTCGAGATTCAGCGCCCGATGGGGAGGTCGGGCTGCCGCTCTCGGCTCCGTCGTCAGCTTCATGATCGTCGTCTTTAGCCTGGTGGGTGTGCGTTATCTAGGCACCCTGCACGGACTCTGATTACCAACTGAAGTCGAAATCTGCAAATGAATATAGTTCTTATAGGTCTGAGTCACAAGACGGCTCCGGTTGAAATGCGCGAGCGCCTGGCCTTTAGCGACGCGCACATATCTTCCGCGCTGTGCGGCCTGATCGATCAGAACGTCCTCGACGAAGGCCTGATAGTCTCTACCTGCAATCGCGTCGAACTGGTCGCCTCGGCGCCTGCCGATCCGCAAAAAGGCCTCGATCGACTTACGAGCTTCCTGTGTGATTTCCACAAACTCGATCTCAGCACGATAAATGGACATCTGTATCGCCACGCCAACACCGAGGCCATCAAGCACATATTCCGCGTAGCCTCGAGCCTCGACTCGATGGTGCTTGGCGAGTCGCAGATTCTGGGCCAGGTAAAGGAAGCTTACCAGTCGGCCATCAACGCCGGCACTGTCGGGCGAGTGCTGAGTCAGCTCATGCACCGGGCTATCTCGGTCGCCAAGCGCGTGCGAACCGAGACCGGCATCTCGCAGAACCCGGTCTCAATCAGCTCGGTGGCGGTCGAGCTGGGGAGAAAGATTTTCGGCGAGTTGTCCGGCCACACAGTGTTGTTAGTGGGGGCCGGCGAAATGGCGGAGCTCGCCGCCCGCAAATTGATGGAGGATGGAACGGGGAAGCTCATCGTCACCAACCGATCTGCCGAGCGCGCAGAGCAGATCGCCCGCGAGTTCGCGGGCAGCACCGTCAAGTTCGAAGCTTTCTATGATGTTCTACCCTCCGCAGACGTAGTGATTTGCTCCACGGGCGCCCCTGACTATGTCATTCGCCCAGCCGAAACGAAACAGGCGCTAAGATCGCGGCGCAAAGGACCCGTGCTATTCATCGATATTTCGGTTCCGCGCAACATAGATCCCGCGGTCGCGCAACTCGAGAACTCATTCCTTTTCGACATCGACGACCTCGAGTCGGTCGCGGAGGCGAACCTGCGCGAACGCCAACACGAGGCCCACGCAGCGGAGGCCATAATAGAATCGGAGGTCCAGCAGTTTCTCCACACTCTGCACTCCCTCGATATCGGCCCCAGCATCGTTGAGGTGAAGGAGTTGATTGCGCAGCTCGCGCTCGGAGAGTTCAAGCGCAACCGTAAGCGCCTGGGTAATCTGAACGCCGAGCAGGAGGCCGCCATTCAGGAAGTCTTGATTCCAGCTCTTGTCAACAAGCTCTGCCACCCGGTCATAGTCCACTTACGCCACGCAGCCCAAAGCGGCGAACCGGCTGAGGTGCTCAACGAGTTGCGGAAGATGATCCGGCTGGATTAAACGGAAGAATAGATTGACTGATAAACTGGTAATCGGAACGCGTGGCAGTAAGCTCGCCTTGTGGCAGACCAACTGGGTCAAGTCGGAGATCGAAGCCTGCCATCCGGGCATCCGGGTCGAAGTAAAGATCATTACGACAACCGGCGACCGCGTGCAAAACATCTCGCTTCCAAAGCTGGGCGAGCAGGGCAAGGGCTTGTTCACCAAAGAACTCGAAGATGCCATTCTCGACAATCGCATCGACCTGGCGGTCCACAGTCTCAAAGACTTGCCAACCGACTTTACGCCGGGCTTGCACATAGGCGCAATCTGCGAGCGCGAGGATGTCCGCGATGCGCTGGTGGCGCGACCCGGTATTGGGTCCTTCGAGCAGTTGCCACGCGGCGCCCGCATCGGCACCAGCAGCCTTCGGCGCCACTCCCAGATTCTGGCCGCGCGTCCCGATCTCGTAATCGAGCCGGTGCGCGGCAATGTGGATACGCGGCTGCGAAAGCTGGATCAGGGCCAGTACGACGCAATAGTCCTGGCCGCGGCGGGACTTCGGCGCCTCGACCGCGCTGATCGCATAACCGAGTACCTGGATGAAACGCTGGTCCTGTCGGCTGTGGGTCAGGGCGCCATTGCGATAGAGGCCCGCGAGGAAGACACATCGACCAACAGTTTGATCCATCCGCTCAATCACGAGCCGACCCGCCTCGCATGTCAGGCGGAACGAGCGTTCCTCAAAGGTCTGGGCGGGGGTTGCCTGGTTCCTATAGCGGCGCTCGCAAAGCTGGAGGGCCGGAACCTGACTCTCGCAGGTCTGGTAGCCCGTCCGGACGGATCTGAGATCGTACGGGCAACCGGGAGCGGGCCACAGGAGGAAGCCACATTGATAGGCGTACGGCTGGCAAAGCAGTTGCTGGAGCGAGGCGCGGACCGCCTTCTCGCTGACCGGTGACAGTTCCAGGCCGGGTCTCAGCGCACTTTGCCGTGCCTGCTCAGACCCACCCTCAGCTTCTTGATTATTCGGTTTATGATCGATCCCACACTGACGGGCGATATGTCGAGACGCATAGACTGGGTGATCTCATCCAGGGTCAATCCCTCATAAAACTTCAGCTTGAAAATCAGGAGGTCGCGGTCCCGATTCTTTCCCTTCACCGATCGCCGCAATGCGATATCGATCTCCTCTTCCGTGAGGGACGAACCGCTATCTGCACTTGTGTGCTTCCACAGGGCGCCCAGCGACTCATCCATGAGCGCACCGTCGCCGCCCATCTCCAGTAACTCATCGAGGGATACGCTTATCTTGGGTCTCTTCTGCGCCCGGGTCTCCCGAAAATAGTCGCGCACGACGTTGATGGCGATCATACCGAGGTACTGGAAGATGGAATTCTCGTGCTCTCCCTCGAAGCGTTCAAGGGCGCGGTTGCGATCCTCCACCAAACGGATGTAGACCGCCTGCACAAGGTCTTCAACCAGGTCTTCGGGGAACTGGGGCTTGCGGTCCGACTCTTCCTTTGCCTTTCGATGAAACGTCTTGATGACATTGATGCGGATGGTTGAGTGATAGCGCCGCACAAATTCCTGCCATGCCTCGTCGTCGGGAGGACGGCCTGAACACCGCTCCAACAGATGAGGAACGCTCCACTGGCTCATGTTTGATCGCGACGTTTCTTCCCTTGTTGCACCGGACATATTGAAGAAAGAAATCCGACCCCAGGCGTAGATCTCGTAGGGTCAAGCACGTCAACAATGGCTGTTCCGAGGTAACAAAACCGAGCAAGCGTGACACAGTATAGCAAACGGGTAAGGGGTGATGACAGGCAAATCCTTATCAATCTGCCTCTGTGTAAGCAAACACTCAACTCTTTGTTTTCTTAGCCACTTTAACTCTGCGTACCTCTGTGTCCTCTGCGGCTGCCGATTGGCTCGAGAAGAGTCAACCAAAGAGGACGCGGAAGAGCGCTGAGGTTTGGTTGTGACCGAAGGTCGCGCTGCGACGTCTCCGCTCGGAGCTGTCAAGACGAGCCTTCAGGGAAGTGGTTGAGCGGCCCGCGCCCGCGTCCCAGGCCGGGCGCCGTCTTAATTGCCTCAACCAAATAACTCTTCGCAATGGGGATCGACTCCCTCAGAGAGTATCCCTGAACCAGCAGACACGCCAGAGCAGACGAAAGCGTGCATCCCGTGCCGTGTGTTTGACTGGACCGCACTCGCTCGCTGGTGTAGGCGACCACTCCGTGATCCACCAATAAGTCGGTGGCGAAGTCGCCATCGAGGTCGCCGCCCGTAACGAGCACATTGGAGGCTCCGAGAGCGACAATCTCTCTCGCCGCCTGCTCCATTTGTGGCTGGTCCTGGACGCTGCGTCCCGTGATCCGTCCGGCTTCATCCGCGTTGGGGGTTACGACCGACGCAAGCGGGAACAGACGTTGAATGATAGCTGTCAGAGCATCATCATCCACCAAGGCGAAGCCGGTTGTGCTCTTGATCACCGGGTCGAGGACAATGTATTGATTGGTATTCGAAGAGATCGAGTCGGCTACCGCCTCGACCACTTCGCGGGTCGGTAGCATTCCGATCTTGATGGCGTCGATGTCGAGGTCATCGAAGATCGCTTTCAACTGGCGGGTCACTGCGTCGGCCGTCTGGTGGTATGCGCCGAACACACCCTGGGTGTTCTGAAGAGTGAGGCTGGTTACGGCCGCTGCTCCATAGCAGCCAAACCGGCTGATGGTCTTAATGTCGGCCAGGACTCCCGCGCCTCCTGAAGGATCGAAGCCGGCTATCGTCAAAACTGTCTTCATTGTTGGTGGCCCGTTCGCGCTCTGTCGCAGGCTCTAGCCTGCGCCTGCCTTGATCTCTTTCACAAGGCGTTTGAGGTCGCCCGCCTCGCTGAAGATTGAGATACCCGCTACTCCCGCGGCGCCGGCCTCGAGCGCTTTCCGAAAGTTCTGCCCTTTGATGCCGCCAAGCGCCAACACCGGGATTCTCAATCGAGATGTAACGCTGCCGAGAGCCGCGAGGCCAACCGGCGGTCCGTACTTCAGTTTGCTTTCGGTCTCGAAGATCGGACCGAACACGACGAAGTCGACTCCCCCCAGCGCGGCGTTCTCCGCCTCTTCCAGCGAATGTGTTGAGGCAGACATCAGCAGTTCGGCTCCGAAAGCGTCTCGAACGGCACGTGGATTCAGGGAACTCGTTGTAAGATGAACTCCTACGCCGGCGCAGGCGGCGACGTCCGTGCGATCGTTGACGAGTATGCGTGTATTGGAGCCGCTGGCGATTCCGGCCGCGACATCCGCCAGCGCAAGCACGTCGCGAACAGACAGGTCGCGCTCGCGGATCTGGAGCAGGTCGACTTCGGCATCGACGGCGCGAGAGATTAACTCAGTCAGGGCGCTCAGTTGATCGCGACTCTTGTGGGGAAGCATCCGCCTCCGGTCGGTGATCAGGTAGACGAGCGGACGCGAGCGACTCGTTAACAATCTCTTCACCCTGCCATTCACTCTGGAATCTTCGGACTGTCTTGTTGAAGTTAACTATTTCCCAGATCCCCAGCATTATGTTTAACAGTCCCAGGCCCGTTACCGCACCACGAAGATAGCCACTCTTCATTACGGTCGCAAGCCAGTTGTACTGTAGCTTATCCACTGCCGCAATCAGCAAGTAGTTTTCGGTCCAGGGCGGAAAGCCCAGCCAGGGCAGGATCACCAACAGCATGCCGATCTCGAAACAGATGACTATGAAGAATACAACTGTGAGCTTTGCCGACATAACCAGTGCCGAAGAGAGATAAGATCGGCGACAAACAACTTCGCGCAGATCACGACGTAACGCATCCAAAAGTTATCATGCGTCCTTCGCAGCCTGCAACTCCCTGATCTTTTCTCCCACCGACCTGTAATTGACGTCGATTCCAAAAACTTCCATGAAGGCGTCGATCGCCTTGTCGAGACTGCCGAGGTCCTCGTAGCA
>JBGPFL010000390.1:0-5468 GCA_041483295.1 Blastocatellia bacterium
AGAAGTTTCTCTTTACGACTGGGATGTTGCCGAACCAGTAGCCCGCGAAGAGACAAATCGCGACCCACGCGAGGCCGCCTACAACGTTGTAGACCAGAAATCGCCAGTAGGTCATGCTGCCTATACCCGCAACAAACGGGGCGAAGGTTCGAATGATCGGGACGAACCTGGCGATGATGATTGTTTTGCCGCCGTAGCGTTCATAGAACTGGTGGGTGCGGTCCAGATACTCCCGATTCAGGAAGCGCGCCTTCTTTTTGCGAAAGACCTTCGGACCAATGTATGCGCCGATCCAGTAGTTCACTGTGTCACCGAGCACGGCGGCTGCGGCCAGAAGCAGAAAGAGCAGGCCGACGTTGAGCGGGCTGCCGGAGATTGCGGCGAGGGCGCCTGCCGCGAACAAGAGCGAATCACCGGGTAGCAACGGCATCACCACCAGACCCGTTTCGCAGAAGACTATGAGGAAGAGCAACAGGTAAGTCCATAGCCCGTAATCCACGATTACGTCGTTGAGATGTTTGTCCAGGTGCAGAAACAGATCTAGGAGGCGAGTCAGTAGTTCCATCAACGTTTCTCGTTTAACGTTTCTCGTTTCTCGTTCTGCTTCCCGAGGCTAACGAACAACACCAACGCTGAACGTTAAACGAGGAACGATAAACGCGGAACGCGTTTTTATCCCGGCCAGCCGTGACGCCCGATAAGCTTAACGAAGGCGCACGATCCCTGCTCCTGGCGAATCAGGCCCTCTTTGGTCCTGATCACCCTGACGAGCATTTGTTGCTCTTCGTCGCCTACTGGAATCACGAGGCGTCCTCCCACGGCGAGTTGCGCCACGAGCGGCTCAGGTATGTCTGGGCTTCCGGCCGCAACCAGGATCCCGTCGTAAGGCGCGTGCTCGCTCCAACCAATCGTGCCGTCAAACCACTTGACCGTAGCGTTGTAGCACCCGAGTTGACGGATGCTCGCTTGAGCTCTTCGCGCCAGTTCGCTTATGCGCTCGATCGCGAAGACTCTGCCGGCCACTGCTGAAAGCACCGCGGTCTGGTATCCGGATCCGGCGCCGATTTCCAGAACCGTCGAGTCCTTATCCACTTCGAGCAGCTCGGTCATTCGCGCAACCATGTAAGGCTGCGAGATCGTCTGCATGTCGCCGATTGGCAGCGCGTGATCGCCATAGGCTTTCGAGCTGAGGGCTTCAGGAACGAAGTCGTGACGCGGTATTTCGAGCATCGCTTTCAGCACGCGTTCGTCTCGAATGCCGCGAGTGCGCAACAAGTTGATCATGCGCGAACGCTGTGACTGGTGCAATTGTCCGCCCGTGGTCTGGGCGTTTGACGCGTTCGATCTCATTTCGATTGTGACTTCAGCAGCGTGTCCCAGTTCTCTGCCTTGATCTGTTCGAGCACTCTATGGTCGGTGAGGTCGCTGCGCAAGGGAGTGATCGAAGCGAAGCCGTGCCGCAGCGCTTCGTAGTCTGTGCCTTCTTCTTCGTTCCACGTGAGCGCCTCTTCTCCGATCCAGTAGTAGCTTCGCTGGCGGGGATCAGTGCCCTCGACGATGGTGGGTCTGATGATCTTCGATCCCTGACGCGTCACGCGCAGGCCGTGTATCGGCCCTGGAGGGACGTTGACGTTGAGCATTGTGCCTCGAGGAAGTCCGTTGTCCAGCACTCGGCGTCCGATCTCGAGCGCCAGCTCGGCGGCGTGCCCGAAGTCGAAGTCGACCCGCTGCACGAGACTCACGGCCACTCCGGGCAGTCCATAGATCGACGCTTCAAGCGCGCCCGCGACCGTCCCTGAGTAGGACACATCATCGCCAAGGTTTCCGCCCTTGTTGATACCCGAGAAGACCAGATCGGGCGGATTGCTTCTCATTATCGAATTCATCGCGAGCGTGACGCAATCAGTGGGAGTGCCGTCAACCGAGTAGTGCCGATCGTCGATCTTATCAATGCGCAACGGCCTCGCGAGGGTGAGTGAACGCGACGCCGCGCTCATCTCGTGGGCTGGCGCAACAACGAACACATCCCCGATCGCTTCAAGCGACCTGGCCAGCGCGATAATGCCCGCCGAGTGAATGCCGTCATCGTTGGTTACCAGGATAGTCGCCATAAATCCCAAAACCTCGCCGGCCGCCGAGTCGCGGCGCGCTAATGCGCCGCGTCACTGCACCCTTAGGCTGCGAGTTGTTGCAATCGAAGCTCGGATGCTGCTACCGCGCAGATCCGAATCTTGGTCTTGTGTCTCTGGGTGTTGAGAGCAATGGTCGGGACGACTGGATTTGAACCAGCGACCTCTTCCACCCCAAGGAAGCGCGCTACCGGGCTGCGCCACGTCCCGTTCCAAACACGGCTTTCTCTCGCCTGGACTTCAACGGGTGATGCTAGCATTCGACTTAAGCAAAGTCAACAACTCCTCCAGATCGCGTTTCAATGTCCACAGTGCGCGATGCATTTGAGGAGGGACTCTTTTATCGTCGATGGCGGCGGCTGCGCTCAAGCCTGGCAAAACGCCCGTCGACTGCGGCGGGGCTACTTCAACCGGCTCAGGTTCTCTGATCGAGGCTCTCGCTCGAGGCGAATTGCTGCGAATCTCGTCCAGAAGTTTCTTCTTGGCGCCTGCGATGGTGAACTTTTCTTCGTAGAGGAGATCGCGAATGCGCATTACCATCTCGACGTCTTTGCGCCGGTAGACGCGCTGACCCGCGCGGTTCTTCTGGGGCGTGAGCATCGGAAACTCGGTCTCCCAGTAGCGCAGAACGTGAGGCTGCACCTTTATCAGCTCGCAGACTTCGCCGATCCTGAAGAATATCTTCTGAGGGATTCTTGAATATACTTCCATAAGCACCTCAAAAAATCAGCGCCAGACGGATCAAACCTCGCGAATCGAGCGAGAGGGCCTGAAGACCAGAGTGTGGTGTCTGCGTAACTGAATCTCCTCGCCGGTAATGGGGTTTCGCCCGCGTCTGGGCTTCCGCTCGACAATCTCGAAAGTACCGAATCCCACAATGTAGACGCTCTCACCTCTCAAGAGACGCGCCTTGACTGCGTCCAGGAGAATATCGCTTACTCTCAACGCTTCTTGATTGGTAAGTCCGCCGTGTCGACCGTAAATCGCGCGTGCGAGATCGGCTTTGGTCATACTGCTGATGTCTCCCACTCGCATGCAGCCCGCGTGGCAGAAGATGTTCTCCTGGTTAGGCAGCTTCTTCCGCGATGGTTATGTTAAGCATTTCAAGGACGAGTGTCAATGATTTAGCAACGGGAAAGCTCAGCAGGGACAGCGATTTAGACCGTAAGGGTGAATGGAAAGGTGAAGGAGTTGGGAGTGGAGGATAAGCTACTGGGGGAGTCTGAGGGTTTACCATCGCCACATCAGTCGTCCCATCTGCCCATCACTTTCCGCGAATCTCGCGAAGAATCGCGAATCAACCAGACGAAAGAGTTTAAGAGACCAGTCCGTTAGCGGAGATTCGCGTTATTAGCGAAGCTTTTTTGATGGGGCATTTGGCTACCACTATGATTCCAAATTCAGAGGCGGCCCTCATCATCAAGAGACCAGTCTCTTAGCGGAGATTCGCGTTATTCGCGGATCATCTGTTGTCCTATCCGCCAATCACTTTCCGCGAATCTCGCGAAAAATCGCGAATCAAACCAGACCGAAAGAGTCTAAGAGACCAGTCCGTTAGCGGAGATTCGCGTTATTAGCGGATTATCTACTTTCGGCATCATCCAGATGAAAGAGGTCGTGCACTACTCTCACGGCGCGTTCGGCGTCTTTCGCGCTCACGGCGCAGCTTATTCGGATCTCCGAGGTGGAGATCATCTTGATGTTTACGCCGGCTTTGCCGAGTGCGCCGAACATGCGAGCCGCGATATCGGGCTGATCCATCAGGCTCGCTCCGATGATGCTCACTTTGGCTACGTCCGGGTCGGCCTCAACGCCCGCTGCTCCGATTCGCTCCGCGACCTCTTCAAGGGTGACTCGAGCTGAGTTCAAGTCGACTCGCTTGACGGTGAAGGTTATGTCGTTGACTGCGCCGCCCTGATGGAAGGCCTGGATGATCATGTCGACGTTGATGCGCTTTGCGGCTAGCGCGCCGAAAATCTCACCCGCCACTCCGGGCCGGTCTGGAACCTGAAGAATCACGAGTCGCGCTTGATCGTTGTCGACGGTAACTCCGCTGACCGGCCGGTAGATCTCCATGTCGTCTGCTCCTCTTAGAATCGTTCCCTTATGCTCGGGGTCAAAGGTGTTTCTGACCCGGAGCGGGAGCCGGTGTTTGCGGGCAAGCTCAACCGCTCTGGGGTGCAACACCTGAGCGCCAACTCTCGCCATCTCCAGCATCTCCTCATAAGAGATCTCAGGAAGAAGCCTTGCCGACGGCACAACGTTAGGATCAGCCGTATAGACGCCGCTCACATCCGTGTATATGTCGCAGGTTTCAGCTTCCAGCGCTGCGGCGATTGCAACCGCGGTGGTATCCGATCCTCCGCGACCCAGCGTTGTCGTGTCGCCCTCGGGGGTCGTGCCCTGAAAGCCAGCGGCGACGACGACGCAGCCGTCATTCAAGTAGCCATTTATCCGTTCCGTCTTTATGTCGACGATGCGGGCTGCGTTGTGGACGCTCTCGGTTATTATCCCCAACTGGGCGCCGGTCAGGGACACCGCACGCGTGCCCATTTCATTGAGGGCCATTGCGACCAGGGCTATCGATATTTGCTCACCTGTAGCAAGCAGCGCATCGAGTTCCCGCTGGTTCGGCGCCGGCCCCACCTGTGCGGCAAGTTTGAGAAGGTAGTCGGTCGTGTCTCCCATGGCGGAGACTACCACGACGACGGATCCCTCTTTGGCTGCGCGGGCAACGATTCCCGCCACGTTCTTGATGCGGGCGAGCGACTTGACTGAGGTTCCCCCGAATTTCTGAACAATCATAAGGAAATGCGAAATGCGAAATGCGAAATGCGAAATGCGAAATGCGAAGTATCGGATTGCGGATCGGTCTTAATTGGTATGTCCATTTCGCATTTCGCATTTCGCAATTCGCATTTCCTCCTATCCGAATACTCGGAGTGCTACGTTGATCTGCTTCGTCGTCGGTTGGGATTCGATCTCTTCAATTGCCCTCCGCGCGTTGCCCTCTGTCGTGCGATGGGTCAGCAGCACAATGGTCGCTCCTCCATCGAGTGTTGTTCCGCGTTGAAGGAGACTATGCAGGCTAACTTGATGCTCGCCAAGCGCGCGCCCAATGTTGCCGATGACTCCAGGACTGTCTTCGGTCTCGAGCCTCACGTAGAATGCGCTCTCTCCATCATCGACGTTGCAGACCGGAACTGGATGCGGGTCTATCTCCGGCTGAAAGTACGGCGCGAAGTCGGGGAGTTTGAGGGCGCTGGCGAGGTTTATTATGTCGCCGACAACCGCGCTGGCCGTCGGCATCTGGCCGGCGCCCGGACCGAGTAACATGAT
>JBGPFL010000391.1:0-5466 GCA_041483295.1 Blastocatellia bacterium
GCAGCCGTCGGTTCATTCACAATGCGCAGGACGTCGAGCCCCGCGAGATGGCCGGCGTCCTTGGTCGCCTGCCGCTCTGCGTCATTGAAGTAGGCGGGAACGGTGATGACTGCTTGAGTCACCTCTTCGCCGAAGAACTTCGACGCGCGCTCCTTCAGGTCGCGGAGTATGAATGCGGAGATCTCGGGCGGCGTGAAGACTCGGTCGCCCATCTGAAACCGAATGACCTGCTCACTGCCGGGAGCGATCTGAAAGGGCGCGAGGCTGAGGTCTTCCTGAACGTCCGCGCTGCCCTTTCCCATAAAGCGCTTCACCGAGTAAATCGCCTTGCGCGGCTCTGTTATCAGCCTGGCGCGCGCCTCTTCGCCCACAAGCAAGCGCTTCTGTTGGCTGTCGTAATAGACTATCGACGGCACGAGCCCGTTTCCTGTTTCGTCGCGAATGACCTCTGGACCGCCTTCACCCATATAAGCGACCAGGCTGTTGGTGGTGCCCAGATCGATTCCGACGACTCGCTCAGACCTTGGGCGGCCGCTCATGCTCAGTTCTATAACCGGCATCGGTCAGATCTCCTCCTTGATATCCCGAACCAGATTGCGAATGTATGATCTATGCGACAGCAATTCGCTCATGCGGTCGAGCACAGCCTTGCGCTCGTCTCCTGGGCCTTTATCGAGTGCGGCGTCCCATTCGCCGAACAGCGCTCCCAATCTGGCGTCAATTTCGGTCATCTTCTCACGCAGGTTTCCGAGAGCTTCGTCGAGGGAGCGCCGCGCCTCAGCGACTTCGTCGTCATCGCCCACCTTCTTTGCGGCTTTGATCTCCTCGACCTGCATATTCAGTTCGAACACTTCTTCGAGCAGGTCGGGAGGCGCTTTCTTTTCGGCTTCTTTGTAGCCCTCCAGCGAGAGCAGGTAAAGCGTTCGCGAAATTGGGTCCCGCAGAGTTCGATAAGCGTCGTTGAGCAGGGAAGAGCGTTCTACGCTCGCCTGCCGCTCTTCCGGGCTCGCGTTCATGAAGAAGTCCGGGTGGAACTGTCGGCTCAGCGCGTAAAAGGACTTCTCGAGTTCGGCTTCATCCACGCGAAGCTTCCGCGGAAGCCCGAGGAAAGCGAAGTAGTCTGTGTCCCGGCCAACCGGCTGGATATGCCCGCAAGCGGCGCAGAAATGATCCCGGGCCGACACCCCTAAGTGTGGGCAAACGTCCTGAGAGATCGTCATTGCCTCAGCCATTGCCTGATTCCCGTCGCAACCTGAAAAGCAAAAAAAGAATGGTTGAGTCGCCGCGGCACCCAACCATCACCTCATTCTCGAAATGGTGCGGCGCGGCCTGCTTCGCTTCGCGCCTCTACATCCTGCAAGCTCCCTCGACGGCTGTCGTCGATCATCTCTAGACCGCGAACGATTCTCCGCAGCCGCAATCCCCGGCGGCGTTCGGATTGATGAACGTGAATCCTCTCTGCATCAACCCCTCGTTCTTGTAGTCCAGCGTCGTACCGTTAAGAAACAGGAAGCTCTTTGCATCCACGAACACCTTAACGTCGCCGAACTCAAATACCTTGTCGCCGGCATGCGATTCCGTGTCGATGGCGAGGGTATAGCCCAGTCCTGAACAGCCGCCGCCCTTCACGCCGACTCGGAGTCCGCCTTCGGCGATGCCCTGTTCGCGCATGATCTCGCGCACCTTATCGATAGCTACCGGAGTCAACTCAATTGCCATCTTCGCAAACACCTTTCGCACCCACGCGCTTTCTTAAGCGGTAACGGCAGCCTCTCCGCTCACTTCCTCGGGTTCAGCCTGCTTGTGTTGATAGTCGCGCACGGCCGCCTTAATTGCGTCCTCGGCGAGCACCGAGCAGTGAATCTTGACCGGAGGGAGATTCAGTTCCTTGACGATCTCGGTGTTCTTGATGGCAAGGGCCTCGTCCACGGACCGCCCCTTGAGCCACTCAGTTGCGAGGCTCGAGCTTGCGATGGCCGAGCCACACCCGAACGTCTTGAACTTCGCGTCCTCGATTATGTTCGTCTCCGGGTTTATCTTGACCTGAAGCTTCATCACATCTCCGCACTCCGGCGCGCCGACAAGACCTGTCCCGACATTCGGGTCCTTCTTATCGAGGCTTCCAACGTTGCGCGGGTTAGTGTAGTGATCAACTACTTTATCTGAATATGCCATTTTCTCTCTCCTGTCGATCTCTCTGATCTAATCCTCGAGCACATCTTGCGGACTACTCGCCGGCCCACGACACTTTGCTCAAGTCGACCCCTTCCTGCACCATCTCCCACAACGGCGACAGCTCGCGTAAGCGGATCACGGCTTCGTTGACCCGGCCGATGGTGTAATCCACCTGTTCGTCGGTATTGAAGCGGCCGAGACCGAATCGAATCGAACTGTGGGCGAGCTCTTCTCCGACGCCGAGCGCCTTGAGCACGTAACTGGGTTCGAGGCTGGCCGAAGTACAGGCCGAGCCCGACGACACTGCGATGTCACTTATACCCATCAACAGCGACTCTCCTTCGACGTACGCAAACGACACATTGAGATTTCCCGCGAGTCGCTGTTCCGGATGGCCGTTGATATAGACATCCGGCAGCTCGTCCATGAGCCCTTTGCGCAGCTTCTCCTTCAGTTTGAGCGTGCGGACGATCTCTTCCGGCATCTCCGCCTTTGCAATCTCACAAGCCTTGCCGAGTCCTACGATGCCGGTTACGTTCAAGGTGCCGCTGCGCATTCCCCGTTCGTGCCCGCCGCCATCCAGCATAGGAACGAGCATCACTCGTGGGCCCCTGCGTCGAACATACAGGCCGCCGACGCCCTTCGGGCCGTAGATCTTGTGTCCGCTGAACGAGGCCAGGTCGACCTTGAGTTCATTCACATCGAACGGTATCTTGCCGATCGCCTGGGTCGCATCGGTGTGAAACAGCACGCCTCGCTCTTTGCATACTGCGCCGATTTCAGCAATCGGCTGGATAACGCCGATCTCATTGTTCGCCATCATCACGGACACGAGGATCGTCTTATCGGTGATTGCGTTCTTCACGTCGTCGGGTGAGATGAGGCCGTCGCTGCCGACCGGCAGATATGTGACTTTGAAGCCGCGTTTCTCGAGCTTTTTGCAGGTGTCGAGTATGGCCTTGTGCTCGGTTACAACGGTGATTATGTGGTCACCGCGCTCGTAGTACATCTCGGCGACGCCCTTCAACGCGAGGTTGTCGGACTCGGTAGCTCCACTGGTGAAGACGATCTCCTTTGAGGTGGCGCCAATCAGATCGGCTATCTGTTTGCGTGAATTCTCGACGGCTTCCTCCGCTCGCCAGCCGAATTCGTGATTGCGGCTTGCCGAATTCCCGAACACTTCGGTGAAGTAGGGAGCCATCGTCTCGAACACACGCGGGTCGCACGGCGTCGTGGCGTGATTGTCCATGTAGATTGGGAGCTTAAGCGCCATTATCAATCTCCTTTGAATTCGGTCCCGGTTTCTTCGCCGGGTTCGACGCGGTCAACGCGCGTCTAGGCAACCTCCGCCGTTTCAGGCTCAGGAGCCGTTTCTATCTTCTTCAGACGGTCGACAAGCATTCGATTCGATCTGTGCTTGAGGCTATATACGACCTCAGCTTTCGGCTTATTAGCCAGATCAGCCACCGTGATCGAATCCAAAAAGCTGTCAACATGCTCAGCGAGTTGCTTCCAAATCGCGCCGCTTATGCAGGTTTCGCCTATTCGACAGTTCTCGACAGATTCATTCTTGAAACAGGAATTAGTGTAAAGCGGAGGCTCTATCAATCGCACTATGTTACCGATGGTTATTTCAGAAGGATCCCGGGCCAGAACGTACCCGCCATGGGGACCTCTCACGCTTTTCACTATGTCTCCCTTTCGAAGCTGCTGGAAGAGCTGTTCAAGGAACAAGAGCGAGATACCTTCTCGTTTAGAAATCGCAGCAAGGGGCACCGGAGATCCGTTCGAGTGTTGGGCTATGTCGAGTACCGCCCTCACCGAATACTTGCCTTTGGTTGATATCTGCATCGCCCCTCCGATTTCTCGGAACCTCTTGAAAGCACATGGCCATTCTATATACATGAGTCAGAAAGTCAAGTTTTATGTTGAGTGAATTGATCAGGATTATCATTTGTAGGGCATGTGAGGGAATGATGTGGCTTAAGTCTCGACACTCGCTAAGGTCGGTCGCCTGTTCGCCGGGCGGTTTCCAGATTGGGCGCGAGCCTGCTTGAATGCTTTCGTCGATCCGACTATCCTAATTCGGTGAGCGCAAGAGTCGAGTGGGATCCTGTCAAGGCTGCGGCGAACACTGAGAAACATGGCGTCAACTTTGAGCAAGCAGCGGCGGTCTTCCTGGACCACTCTCGCCAACAATTTCCGACCCGGACCACTCGCTCGATGAAGACCGTTTCGTCACAATTGGTCTTGACGTTCTCGGTCGGCTGCTTGTAGTGGCGCACACCGAACGAGAAGATGTTCTAAGAATTATCACCGCCCGAGAGGCGAACTCACGAGAGCGAAGAACCTATGAATCAGGAGAATGAACACGAAGAAGTAGACGAGATGCGAGAGGAGTATGATTTCCGCGGCGGAGTGCGCGGTAAGTATGCACAGCGGCTCGCCGTAGGGAGTAACGTGGTTGTGCTTGACGAAGATGTCGCACGAATCTTCAGGGACTCCGAATCTGTTAATACAGCTTTGCGCGAGCTTGCTCGAATTGCTGAGCGGTGCGGAGGACAACAGCGGTGATTGCCGAGTCTCGAGCAGGCTGCACGACCCGGAGTCGTCCATGCGCCAAATGTGTGTCGATGCCCAGGTTACCGACCCAGGGAAGTCTGACCTCTATGTCGAGAACCTTCTTCGACTCCGAATTTTGAGACGTTTCAGTGGTTCTCAAGCCGAGTACCATGCGGCTGGGAGCTGGGAGCATGGTGACGACCCACCGAGCGTATCTACCAAGAACTTCGAGGTCATCGAGCTCACCTCCTACGGAAAAGCGCTACTGGATGCGTGCGTGGTTGACGCCGCCGCCCAACCAGGCGTTGCGGCCGACCGCTGAAAAGGGGCGGCGCTGAGATCAATCGTTAGCCGGCGAGCGGTTTTAGCCTCTGGAGACGTTCTTCGGCCGCGGCGAGAGTTTCGTCCTTCTTGCAAAATGTAAAGCGCACCTGACTCCGCCCCAGTTGAGGCTCATGGTAGAAGCTGCTGCCCGGCACGACCGCCACTCCGATCTCTTTGACGAGAAATTGTGAGAACTCCAGGTCGTCTTTGTAGCCGAACGCGCTTATGTCGGTCATCACGTAGTAGGCGCCGTCCGGATCGAAACATCTGAAGCCGACGCTCTTCAGCACCTGAAGTATCCGATCGCGCCTGGCCGTGTAATCCGATTGGAGCTTCTCGTAGTACGAAGCAGGAAGGTTGAGGGCATGGACGCCCGCCTCTTGCAGCGGAGCTGCCGCCCCAACC
>JBGPFL010000392.1:0-5454 GCA_041483295.1 Blastocatellia bacterium
ACTTCAGCGACATCCGCGACGGTCACCGGCGCATTGTTAACCGTCGCGACAACGGTGGCGTTCAACTCGTCGGGTCTGGTCGCCTGGCCGCTGACCAGGGTGAGCTCCAGTTGGTGGTTCTCTTCCAGCAGACCCGGTGAGTCAATGATGTTTGCGCCTCGCACACCCTCCACCACCTGCTGCAAAGAGACCCCGCGCGCGTTCAGACGAGCCGAATCCACCGTGACGTGATACTCGCGAGTCTGCCCGCCGGCGACAGCAACCCCCGCTACGCCGGGCAGTCGTGCAAGGCGCGGCCGAATCGTGTAGGCGGCAAGCTCGCGCAGGCTGGCGGGGTCGCGTTCATCCGAGGTGATGCTATAGCCCGCGACGGGAAAGACCGCGAACGTCAGCCGGTCAACACGCCGGATCGCGGCCGTCGAAGGCAGGCTTGAAGCGAGTTGCGAAAGACGCGCCTGAACGAGCTGAAGCGACTGGACTATGTCCACCTTCCAATCGAAGAAGAGGTTGATGTCCGCGGCGCCTCGTTGTGTAGTCGACGAAATGCGAACAATGCCGGGGACGCCGTTCATCGCTTCTTCGATGGGACGCGTCACCGACACCAGCATCTGCGGCGCCGGCACGACGCCGTTATCTATAATGATCACTATTCGGGGAAAATTGGTTTGAGGGAAGATCGCCACAGGCAGTTGAACCGCTGCGTACAATCCTGCGGCGCAAAGCAGCACGACCAGCACAACCACAGCACGCGATTGGTTCGACACAACACGCGCGAGACTCAATGATCCTCTCCCTTTTTGACTTCTTTATCTTTAGTCTCGGGTTTGTCCTCTGCCGCGGCCTCACTCACTTCAACTCTGCTCTTATCGGGCAAAGCGTAGTTGCCTTCGATCACGACCATCTCGCCGCCTTTAAGACCTGAAAGAATCTGTACTCGATCTCCGGTGCGAATCCCGACTGTGACCTTCGTCTCGGTCGCAACGGACTTCTCATCAACCACCATGACCGTGCCTTCATTAGCGTTGGTGGCCTCGAGCGTAACCGCTGATGCGGGTACGATCACCGCATCGCTTTCAGTGTTGGTAGAGACGACCATCTTCGCGGCCCCGGCAGCACGCAGTCGGCCGTCCTGGTTCTTCAGATTGACCCAGACCTCGACCGTGCGGTTTTGTGGATCGCCGGCGCGGCTGACGAGTGATATACGCCCGGTGATCTCTTCGCCTTGCTGGTCTTTTACGAACTGCAGGGGCAGGATCTTCGCGGGATCGCCCGGCTTGAGCTGAGCGACGACATTATCGGCAAACGGAGCCTTAACGATCACTTCGCTCACGTCAGCAATGGTTAACAGCTTTGCGCCGGCGGCGGCGTATTCGCCCTCGAATTGAAACTGCTCCGTAATGATGCCTGAGAGCGGAGCGCGAATGGTCGCATAGCTCAGTTGAGTATCAAGCGCGGCGAGCCGTTCTTGAGCCTGCTTGACCTTTGAGGCAGCCATCGTGCGATTGTTGGGATTGGTCGCTGTCTCATGCAGCCTGACTGCGGTTTCGGCAACGCGCAGATCGCTTTCTGCCATTGTGAGCGCGAGCTGCGAGGCCTCGAGGTCCTTCTTCGAGATACCTCCGCGGTCATAAAGCGCGCGACGGCGTTCAAGGGTCGCACCCGCGTTGGCGACGTTTGCTCGCGCATCCCGCAGCGCCTTTTCATCTTGCGAGGCCGTCTCTGGAATTGTGCTTCCGCTCACCTGGCGAGCGTTGGCTTCCGCTTCTTCCAGAGCGGCAGCGGCTTCGGATCGCTGGGCCTGAATGTCACGCGCCTCCAGGGTGGCAATCACATCGCCGGCCCGCACCGGCTTGTTTCTGAGCAGAGCCATTGACTTGATTTGGGCATTTATCTTCGAGCTTATCGTCGCCACTTCTTTAGGTACGATCGTGCCGATCGCGGAGACCTCGGCCGAAATAGGCCCGCGTTCGGCCTTCGCGGCGCGCACGCTGACAACTACAGCCTCCTTCTCTTCTGCCTCTGATTTGGCTCGCCGTCCCGACAGCCAAAGCACCAGAAGCATAACTCCCAAGAAAAGCACGGCGCCGATCAGCCAGGTGCTGCGCGAACGCCATGAAGCCGGCTCGCGTAGCTGTTTGTCTGTCGGGGGCTCTTCATCGAAGGGCGCCGAACTATCCTTAGCCTTGGCCTTAGGTTTCTCTTCCACTTCGATCCGTTCCTTTTCCAATCGGTTCATTGTCCTGCGGCCTGCGCGAGTCTCGCGCGAGCCATCTGATAGTCAAACAGAGCCTGAAACAGAGCCGCTCTCTGCGTAGCAAGAGTGGTCTGCGAGTCGGTGACTTCAAGTATCGGAGCCTCGCCCGCCCGGTAGCGGGCTATCGAAGCTTGAACGTTGAGTTCTGCGTCGCTAAGACTGGTCTGCAAGACGCGAACTCTCGCCGCCGCTGAAACAGCCTGCGCTCGGGCAGTGTAGAATTGCTGGGTGAAACTGCGAAGCGCCAAAGCGCGTTGTGACTCGGCTGATTGCGCGCGTAGCCGCGCCTGGCGCTCGCGGCTGCGGCTCGCACCCCAATCGAAAAGCGGGATGGTAACGCTGACACCTGCCAGCACGCCCGTGTGCATTCTGAGCGGAGAGGATCTAAACGAGTCACTATCAAATCCGCCGTTGAAGGAGTAAGAGACCTGCGGCAGTCGTTCACCCCGAGCCGCTTTTACTTCCTGTTCCGCCGCGCGCCGCTCCGCCTCAAATTGAACAAATTCAGGCCTCCGCGAGATCGTCGCCGAGGTGAAGCGATCGAGTTCGCTCATATCAGGCGGCGCTATTGCCAGCTCGGTTGTGACGATTGGCGTGGTGAAATCGTAGCCGACGAGGACTCGCAGGCTATCGGCGGCCGCGCTTTCCGCTGCTATCGCCTGTTCCGATTCGTCACGTCGAGTCGCGGTCTGAAGTCGCGCGCGCCTCAGATCGACTTCTGCAACTTCGCCTCCATCGAGCAACAATTGAGTGATCTTTTCGAACTCCTCGGCTGCTGTGAGGCTCAACGCTGCCGAACTGCGGCGGGCGGAGGCCAGCGCCAGTCCGTAATAAGCCTCGTTAACTGCTTGTACGAGGGCGCGGCGGGCCACTTCCGTTCCCGCCCGAGCAGCCTCTAACAACGCGAGGTTTCGGCGGAGCGCGGCGCGGAGTCGGCCCCCAATATCGAGCTCACCGGTGACCCCCGCAAGCGCTTCGTATTTTGTGATCGCGTCCGCACTGATGAAGCTCATCTCGCGGGGAGTGCCAGCGGGATGAGGCCCGCGCGCGGGAGAATTGTAAAGATTCGCAAGCGAACCGGCCGCGCGAGGCAGAAATGCGAGTCGAGCCTGGAGCACATCTTCCGCGGCGATAAGCTCGGCAAGCTGCGCCTGCTGAAAACTGGAGGCCTGCGCGATGGCCAGTCGAACCGCCTCATCCAGTGCGAGAGTATTGGTGGATTGGCCAGGCCGAGCGGCAACCGGTGGCGAGAAAGGCGCCGCGAGCGCGGGTATCACGGGCTTCGGCGGCGGATTCTGTTTGGGCGATTGAACGTCCAATGGCTTTGCAGGCGGTTCCTGCCCTCGGCCGATGCTCACTGTCGTAACAAGAACAATAGCCGCCAGGAGAAATCGCAAGAGATAGCTGGTACGAACGCTGGCTTCGCGAGATTGATCCATTATGTCATTTCACTGAGTCTGAGATCGGGCCCCTACACCTCTGGATCGCCACTACATCGGAACGTGCGCATCGCAGATTATCGCTAACTCGACTTCCTTAAAGCAATCCCTTGCGAAGGGGCACGCTTCACCGACTTGAAGCTCTAACAAACTGTGCGTCTGCTGTACTCACCTTTAGCTGGGACGCCAGACCTCGCGAAAACACGCTTCACCCCAGAGGCGCGAAGGACGCAGAGGGGCGCAGAGATCTCATTCCAGGACTCTGCGCTTCCTTTGCGTCCTCTGCGCCTCTGCGGTGAACTAGACTCGAAGCTCTAACAAACTCTGCTGTTACTAACTCTCGGTTAGGGCTTCTTCGTTGTTCCCGTCTTCTTTTTAGCGGCGCGCTCGGCTTTCTCTTTGGCTTCATCCTCTTCGTTCTCACTATCGATCGACTTACCGTCGGCGCCGACTTTGATTTCAGATCTCTTTCCCGCCCTGCTCACCTGTGCCTCGTACTCTACGAGGACGTCATTCTTCGTTATGGACTCGACGCTCAAGATCTTGCCTTTACCAGCTTTCCTTACCAGTCCGGCCTTGACTGCACGCGGCAGCGCATTGAGGGCCACCTGCTCTTCGATTGCCAGGACCGCACCAGATGGATCGATGAGCACATCTTTATTGTGGCCGTTTACCTTCATCTCAACTTCATATGAGGTCTTCCCGTTTTCAGTCTCCTTTGCAAAACCGCGGATGGTCGCGCCTTTGCTCTGCTCGCGAACTGTCTTCTGTACCGGCTCGGGAAGGTCGCTCATCTTTACTTTCTTCTCGCTGTCCTGAGCATGGGCAGCCGAAACACACAGCACGCAAGTGACGAACAGAGTGGCAACCAGATTCTGTCTGCTTAGTGTTTTCATTCCGATCCTCCTGTCGCTAGATTTCTCGCCTGCTTACAAGTTCCAAGGGCTTAAAAGACACTGCCGTTGAAAACGATGATTCTATTTGATTGAAGATGAACAGACGATTAATGTGGGGGCAGTAGGCGGTAGGCAGTAGGCAGAAAGAAGTAGGCAGAAAGAAGTAGGCGGTGGTGGTACTCAATTCGGTTTACTACCTTCTGCCTACCGCCTACTGCGTACCGCCTACTGCTTACTGCCTACTGCCTACTGCGTACCGCCTACTGCGTACCGCCTACTGCCTACCGCCTACTGCTTGGCAGACCGACTACAAAGGTGCTGCCCTCGCCCGGCCTGCTTGTGTAGTTGATCGTCCCGTTGTGCGCTTCGGCCGCCCACTTCGCTATTGCAAGACCAAGTCCGCTCCCGCCATCAACTCGTGAGCGCGCCTTTCCCACTCTATAGAACCGCTCAAAGATTCGCAGCGCTGCTTCGGGAGGAATTCCAATACCGGTATCCGTGACGACTATTCTTATCGAAGCTTCTTCCTCGATAACCGCTAGCGAAACAACTCCCCCGGGGGGTGTGTACTTTATCGCGTTATCAAGCAGGTTCAGCATCATTCGCCTCAGCAAGTCTTCGTCGCCACGAAACGGAATGTCAGATGAAGGCTGTTGGGATAATGAGAGCCCCTTCTGGAGAGCCAGCACCTGAGCCGCCCTGCAGCACTCCTCTGCGAGATCGTTCAGGTAAAGCTCCTTGATCTCCAATGGTCGCTGTCCGGCGTCGGCGCGGGCCAGCGCCAGCATGTCATCAACCAATCGCGACAGCCGCCGAGCCTCATCCTGAATAATCGCAAGAGCTTCTTTGTATTCCGTCGCGTCTC
>JBGPFL010000393.1:0-5446 GCA_041483295.1 Blastocatellia bacterium
AGCCCCAATGCCGTGAAGGTCGCACCCATCCCGGCACACTCCGGACGCTTCAGACTCATCTGGTAGATGTAAAGATTGGCAAGCTCGACCGAGAGCCTCAGTCGTTCGTGAAAAGGGAACTTTGAGTAGGTGGGACTCGCCTGAAGCTCGAGCATTCGGTCGCGCACGCATTCCACCGCAAGGCGGCTTGCCACCTCGCCCGCCAGAGCTCCACCCATGCCGTCGCTCACCGCAAGCAGATGACCGTAGTGGCTCTGAGCGAAGGTAGTGAGATTGTCCTCCGGTTCGCCATGCACAATGTCAGGCGTCCAGGTGTCGGCCGTTGAGAGGTTCACTACCAGGAAGTTGTCTTCGTTGCCGGGGCGCACCCTGCCCAGGTCGCTCTTCGCGTACGCAGCAATTTTGAATCCGACTTCGCCCGGCATAGTGTAAACCAGCGGCCCGGTTGGTCAGGGACGCTTGCGCGGCGCAAACCTCACCACCTCATCCTGAAGAGTCTGATCTCTCGATAGTCGGTGATTATGATTGATTCCTGGCCGATTCGCAATAACCGTTGTTACTTTACTCAATCTAACTCAGCGCGGCGTCCAGGTCGGCTACTATGTCTTCGGCGTCTTCGATCCCCACCGATATGCGAACCAGGCCGTCGGTAATTCCGAGCCGGTTGCGCTCGATCTCCGGAACTGAAGCGTGAGTCATCGTCGCCGGATGTGAGATCAATGTTTCGACTCCACCCAACGACTCTCCCAACGTGCACAGCCGTACACCTTCAAGCACCCGGCGGGCATTGTCGAGCGAGCCTGTCTCGAACGATATCATGCCGCCGAAGCCGGACATCTGCAGCCGAGCCAGCTCGTGTTGCGGATGCGATTTCAATCCCGGATAGTAAACCTTCTCAACCTTCGGGTGTTCGGACAGAAACTGCGCCACGATTCGGCCGTTTTCGTCGTGTTGTCGCATTCTCACCGCCAGCGTCTTTGTGCCGCGCATCACCAGCCACGAATCCATAGGAGAGAGGATTGCTCCTGCCGCGTTCTGAATGAACGCGAGGTTGCCGATGTCCTCTTCATCGTTGAGAATCACAGCTCCGCCAATACTGTCGCTGTGTCCGTTCAAGTACTTGGTCGTAGAATGAACTACGATGTCCGCGCCGAGTTCCAGAGGGCGTTGAAAATAGGGGCTCATAAAGGTGTTGTCAACCACCAGGCGCACGCCGCGGCGGCGAGTGATCTCCGATACGGCCCGAATGTCGACCAGCGACATCACCGGATTGGTCGGCGTCTCGATAAAGACCATGCGGGTCTCGGGTCGCGCCGCGTCTTCGACATTCTGGGGCTCGCGCGCATCGACGTAACTGAAATCAAGGCCGAAGTTTCTGAGCACCTTGTCGAACAAGCGAAACGTGCCGCCGTAGGTGTTATCGCTCACGATGACGTGGTCGCCTGCTCTCAACAGAGTCATCACCGCGTTCGTGGCGGCCATACCGGAAGCAAATGCAAAGCATGTGCGTCCGGACTCGAGCGCCGCGAGGTTTCTCTCCAGCGCAAGCCGCGTCGGATTCTGAGTTCGCGCGTATTCGAACCCCTTGTGTTTACCAAGGCCTTCCTGGGCGTAGGTCGAGGTCTGATAGATTGGTACGCTGACAGCGCCGGTGGTCGGATCGGGTTCCTGGCCGGCGTGAATCGCTTTGGTTGAAAAATTCATGGTCCATTCTCCGATCGAGGCGTCGCTCGTCCATGAATCTACCATAAAATTGAGAATTGAGAATTGGGAATTGAGAATCGAGCAATTCGACATTCTCAATTCTCAATTCTCAATTCTCGCCATTGATTGTATAGTTCCAGTCATCCTGGCAGTCTTAGACCGGACCGAATGAGATCAGCGTAAAAGGAACAGAGGACCCGGATGCGGAGTCGTAGAGATAATGAACCGACCCCCCGTGTGAACGATAGTCCGTGCTCCCGAGTCTCGGTCCTGAGGCTCGTGCACAGGCGGGAGATCTGGGCTACAGTCGCACTGGCAACGGTCCTTCTGTCACCGATCTTTGTTGGCCGCAAAGCCAACGCGCAGGAGACTCAACCTGGCGGGACAGGCGTCTATCACTCAGATACCCTCGAAATGGCCGTGAGAGCCGGTTTCGGCAGGCTCGAGGTCAACACCTTTGCAGGTAGTTGGGTGCCGGTGCGCGTCACTATCGCCAACCAGGGTGATCCAATTTCAGGTCGCCTGGTCATTCGAGCTGAATCTTCACAGGGTCCCAGCCCGACCTACAGGGAGTTCGTTAAGGATGTCCAATTGCCGACCGGATCGCGCCAGTTTCACGAGATCGCGGCCTTCTTGAACAGCGGGGGAGATGTCGAGATCAGCCTCGTCTCAAATAGTCGTGTGGTCGCGCGCACAGCCATATCGGTAACCGCTTTTCGATCTCCCTTCGGCGGAGAGCAATTGGAGGTGGCCGTAGTGGATACGGAAGCCACCACGCTGAACGGAATCGCTTCTACCGAGATTGCCAGGCCGGCGAACCGCGAACCTTTCAGCAGGCGGCCGCGCTCTGATACCGCGATCGATCCGGACAACGCAGCTGCCCCCCAGCCTCGCTACCCTGGTCCGCCTGGCCGCCGAGGGCGCCGAGGGATGCCCTGGTATCAGCCACAGTCGCCGGCGGCCCACCCATCGGTAACATCCCCCGACGACCTGCCGCGCGACTTTGTATCCTACGACCCGATTGATGCGCTGGTGATTGGCGACGCGCCGCTCGGTCAGTTGACCGAAGAGCAGGTCCAGGCGCTGAAGCTGTGGGTGGCTTCGGGCGGCTTGCTGATTGTGACCGGCGCGGCTGATATGGCGGGGCTGCGCGCATCCGGGCTGGATGGGATAATGCCGATCGATTCGCACGGCTCAGTTACGGTTCCTTCGCTACTCGAACTGACGACGACATACAACCTCTTCGAGTCCGCTGAGCCGCTGCTGGTGATGTCGGCCAACACTCGGCCGGGCGCGCGCGCGTTGCTTGGCACTCAAGACCGTACGCTTGCCGCGGAGAAGTACTATGGCAGCGGGCTGGTGCGCTTTGTCGCGATCAACCCGAAGATCAATCCCTATCGAGGGTGGGGGGCCGCCAAAGATCTTTGGAATGACCTGCTCTTGCCCGCCGCCGAATCCAAGTTGAGAAGCAGGAACTGGATTACGATGGGACAGTGGTCGTCGTCCCGGACTAATCGGTGGGGAATTCAGAACGTCCTGTTCAGTCTGGCGGAGATCAAGCCGACCTCGACGCACTACTTCTTGATCTTCCTGGCGCTCTACGTTCTTGCGGTAGGGCCGATCAACTACCTGGTGCTTCGCTGGATGCGAAAGACAGACCTGGCATGGGTAACGATACCCGCCATTGTGATTCTGTTCACGGTCGTGAGCGTGACTATCGCACAGGTCAACAGCGGGGCGGACTCGGTGGCGTCAGATGTGTCGCTGGTTGAGCTGCATCAACGCGATGGCATCACTCGAGTAACCGGGGGGATGCTCATAAGGCCGACGTCAAAAGGCACCCATGATCTCTTCTTCGACGGCGCCGGCACTTATGTCAGCGATCTGGCAGGGGGATCGCTAGGCTCGAGCTCTGCAGTGGACAATATTGAATCACGGCATGCCGGGTCCCGCTTCATGATGCGAGTGCCAATGGACACAGGGACGGTGGGCATCTTCCAGGTCAGATCGGTCAGCGAGAACAATGGCCCGCTATTGGTGCTGGATGAGACCGGTGTCACGGCGGCTTCTTCAAGGGCGAAGGGCACTGCGGGGAAGGGGCAGGTGAGACTCAAGAACCTGGGCGAGTCTTCCATCACGAATGCGGTCTATGTGAGTGCGGACGGTATCTCTGATGCGTTCAGTCTCGAAGCGGGCGAGGAGAAGAGCCTTGCCTTGATGCCCCCAGGGCCCGGTGTGCTGTCGGCATGGTACAAGACTCAACTCGCTCCCAATTCACAGGAAGCTGCGGTCTTTGACGGACTCGAGGAGGTCTTGGACAACGAGGTGGGGGGCGAGCGCGCCTTTGCGCAGGACTTCTTCGGCAAGCCGTCGATGCTGGATGCGGTAAGAATGCTCGAGCACCCGATTGTGATCGGCTTCGTCGACACCGGACCGACGAAGGTCAGCTTCGACGGTTCACTGCGGCGGCGAAGCAGGGCGCTTTACGTCGTGCATTTGTAGAAACGTTTGTCGTTTCTCGTTCGTCGTTTCTCGTTTCGTTGTCATTGAGTTCTGGGGTTTCCAGACTCTCGATTTCACTTTTCAACGACAAACGATAAACGACAAACGACAAACGACAAACGAGAAACGAGAAACGAGAAACGACAGTATGATCAAGGTCGAGAACGTCTCGAAGTACTATCGCAGTTTTCCCGCCGTCAACGACATCAGTTTCGAGATCGGGCGCGGTGAGGTCTTCGGCTTCATCGGTCCGAACGGCGCAGGCAAGACGACCACGATCAAGATGCTCGCCACGCTCATGCTCCCGACCAACGGCAAACTCACCGTCGGCGGCTATGATGTCGAACGACAGCCTTACGAAGTGCGGCGCCTCATAGGCTATATGCCTGACAGTTTCGGCGTCTACGAAGATCTGCTGGTGTGGGAGTACCTCGACTACTTCGCCGCGCTCTATCATCTCGGGCCCGAGCAGCGCAAGCGCGCCATCAGTGACGTACTTGAGCTGACCGATCTTTCGGCCAAGCGCACCGCCCAGGTGATGAGCTTATCGAGAGGCATGAAGCAGCGCCTTTGCCTGGCGAAGACGCTGCTCCACGACCCGGAAGTCTTGTTGCTTGATGAACCGGCCTCCGGGCTCGACCCACACGCGCGAATAGAGATACGCGAGTTGATTCGCGAGCTGTGCCGGATGGGCAAGACCGTGCTGGTCTCTTCGCACATTCTGACCGAACTGGCGGACTTCTGCACTTCGATCGGAATCATCGAGGCGGGGCGGTTGCTTGCGGCGGGACGCATCGACGACATAACCGCAAAGCTGGCGGGCAACGTAATTCTGGAGATCACCGTGAAGGGCGATCCGGCGCCGGCCCTCGAAGCATTGGCTGAACGGCCCGAGATCAAGCGGACTACCTGCGACGGGCGTGTGATACGGGCCGAGTTCACCGGCCGCGCCGACGATGTCGATGAGCTGCTCGAGTACCTGGTTGCGAGGGGTGTTCGCATGCTTGGATTCGTGCGAAGCGAAGCCGACCTGGAGGACATATTCTTGAAGATCACGCGCGGCATCGTCGCCTGAAAAAACGTTTCGGGTTTCCCGTTTCGGGTTTCGCGTTCTGCGTTTTGAGTTGCCGTGAAATTGAGAGCTGGAAGCCTCAAGACTCAAAAAGCAGCGAAACTCGAAACTCGAAACTCGAAACGCTAAACGTAAAACGATGAACTTCTACAACCCCATACTCATTAA
>JBGPFL010000394.1:0-5446 GCA_041483295.1 Blastocatellia bacterium
GCTGATGGTCCCCGACAAAGCTGTTGTATCGCTCGCCGGCGTCAACAAAGTGTTCGTGGTGGAAGGCGGCCTCGCGGTCGAGCGCCCGGTGAAGTTAGGCGATCGTAACGGGGATATGATCGAGATCCTGGAAGGGGTGCGCACCGGTGAACGGGTGATAACCAGCAACACGGACAAGCTGCACCAGGGCATCGCCGTGTCGACATGAATTTGTCAGTTGTCAGTGGTCCGTTTTCAGTGGTCAGTTGATGAGGAGTACAGGTACCCACTGACACAGACGACCGACAACGCACGACTGACAACGGGCTACGGACAACGGGTTACGGACAACTGACTAAGGACATTTTATGCAGAAGCTTGCGGAGATATGCATCAAGCGGCCTGTGTTCGCCACGATGCTTGGCGTCGCGCTGATAGTCATCGGGGGCTTTGCGTACCTGAAGCTTGGGGTTGACCTCTTTCCCAAAGTTGCCTTCCCTACCATCACGGTCACTACTGCGCTGCCAGGCGCCTCGCCGGAAGAGATCGAGACTGAAGTAACAAAGAAGATCGAAGAGGCGGTAAACACCATCGAAGGGATCGACGAGATGCGATCCGTTTCCGCCGAAGGAGTATCGCAGATCTTCATCACCTTCGTGCTCGAGCGCTCGGTCGATGATGCGGCAGGCGATGTTCGGGATCGAGTGAGCCGGGTCCTGAACACCCTTCCCGAGGACCTCGATCCTCCCGTGATCGATAAGCTGGATGTCGATGCGCTTCCGGTCATGTCGCTGGCTGTATCGGGCAAGCGCAGTCTTCGAGAGATCACCGAAGTCGCCGACAAGCAGATCAAGCAGAACATCGAATCTCTGGGCGGCGTCGGACTGGTGCGCTTCATCGGCGATCGAAAGCGCGAGATTCAGATAACCCTTGATCCCCAGAAGCTTCGCGCCTACAACCTGACGGTCGACCAGGTCCGGACCGGGTTGGCCGGGCAGAACGTCGAGATACCCGGTGGGCGAATCGCTCAGGGCGCCAGAGAGCTGACCCTTAGAACGCTTGGGCGAGTGGATCGAGTCGAGGATTTCAACAACGTGGTCCTGACCAGCATCGGAAACGCGCCGGTCCGTGTGAGGGACGTCGGATACGTTGAAGACGGGATCGAGGAGCCGCGCACGATAGCCCGGCTGGATGGCGAACAAGCGGTGGTGCTGGAAGTGAGAAAACAATCGGGCACCAACACGGTTCAGGTTGTGGATGGAGTCAAAGCGCGGCTTAAAGAACTGGAGAAGAGCCTTCCGTCTGACTTTCGGGTGCAGGTCGTCCGCGATCAGTCGACCTTCATCAAGGGATCGTTCGAAGCCATACAAGAGCACTTGCTGATGGGGGCCTTGCTGGCGGCGCTGGTCGTGCTGGTTTTCATGCGAGACCTGCGGTCGACTCTGATTTCCAGCATTGCGATCCCGACTTCGATAATCGCCACTTATGCGCTGATGTGGTGGATGGACCTGACTCTCAACAACATTACGATGCTTGCGCTGGTGCTTTGCGTCGGAATCGTCATTGACGACGCAATAGTGGTGTTGGAGAACATCTATCACTTCATTGAAGACAAGGGGCTGACGCCGATACAGGCCGCAATCGAGGGAACGCGCGACGTCGGGCTGGCTGTGATGGCGACGACGTTTTCGCTGGTGATCATCTTTTTGCCGCTTGCCTTCATGCCCAGCATAGTGGGCCGCTTCATGCGAGGCTTCGGCTGGACGGCCGCGTTTGCGATTCTGGTCTCGATGTTTGTGAGCTTCACGCTGACACCGATGTTGTCATCCAGGTTTCTCAAGAAGAAGGCCGGGCACAGCTCGAAGGAGTCGCGGCTGTACATCTACATAGATCGCCCTTACACCGCAATGTTGAAGTGGTCGATGGCTCATCGGAAGGTGATAGTGCTGGCCGCGATTCTGGTGACCATCTCCAGCTACTGGCTGTTCCGGTGGATCGGCAAGGACTTCCTTCCGACAGATGATCAGTCGCAGATGGAGGTAACCCTGCGCCTGCCTGAGGGCACGGCGCTCGAGCAGACCGACAAGGTCGTGCAGGAGATCGTGACGCGCATGGGCAAGGATCTGCCTGCCGGTGTCGTGGACCACGTTCTGACGACGGTTGGCGGCGACCAACAGGTAAGGGTGAATCGGGCGTCCATATTCTTCGAGCTCATCCCGATGAACCGCCGCGAAGTCTCCCAGGCGCAGTTGATTCAACTCACCCGCGGCTGGCTGACTCGATACAAAGATGTACACCCGGCGGTACAGGTACCGGCAGCAGTATCGAGTGGCCAGGCCAACTCGGACGTTCTCTTCGTCATTCGCGGGCCGGATCTGGCCAGACTGCGAGAATACTCCGATCGCATCGTGGGAATCTTGAACAACACGCCCGGCGCGGCCGACGTCGACACCACGCTTGAAGAAGGCAAGCCGGAAGTGCGGGTTCATATAGATCGGGAGAAGGCGGGCGATATGGGGGTGTCGGTTGGCGCGATCGCAGGCAGTCTCAGAACGATGGTGGGAGGGCAGGTGATTTCGTCGTATCGTTCCGGCGAAGACCGCTACGACGTGCGGCTGCGAGTCGCCGAGCGATCGCGGGACAGTGCCGGCGAAATCGCGCAACTCTATGTGCCTTCAACCAAGGCCGGAACAGTGCGGCTCGACAATGTCGTCACTTTTGACGAAGGCACGGGCCCGGCACAGATTGACCGGTTCAATCGCCAGCGCCAGGTGGTGATCACGGCCAACGTGGCTCGCGGGCATGCCGCTTCGGAAGTAATGGCGGGGTTGTCGGCTCAGTTGCCGTCGCTGGGGATGGCACCCGGCTACGACGCGGGCTTCAGCGGCAGGTCCAGAGAGATGGGCCGGGCGGCGGGCGGGTTTCTGCTGGCGTTCGGCTTGTCTCTGGTGTTGATGTACATGATACTGGCTGCCCAGTTCGAGAGCTTCATCCATCCGGTGACCATTCTCTTGAGTCTGCCACTTTCAATCCCGTTCGCCCTGATCTCGCTGCTCGCGATGGGGCAGAACTTCTCGATCATATACTCGTCGATCGGCGTGCTGATGCTCTTCGGCATCGTGAAGAAGAACTCGATTCTACAGATCGATCATACGAACAACCTCAGACGCATTCAGGGAATGCCGCGCTACGACGCGATACTCCAGGCCTGCCGCGATCGAATGAGGCCCATTCTGATGACTACGTTTGCGCTGGTTGCGGGAATGATCCCGATGGCTTTCGGCACGGGGCCCGGATCGGGATCGCGTCGGTCGGTGGCAATAATGATCATAGGCGGACAGATGCTCTGCTTGCTGCTCACCTTGCTGGTGACTCCGGTAGCGTATTCGCTGTTTGACGACGCAGCCATCTCTCCTGTATGGGGCCGGATGGGTAGTGGAGTGAGGGGATCACTGGGTTGGGCAAGGCGGAAGGCAGCGTCCGCTACGTCGTCATTCCTGAGTCTTTTCAAGTAGGTGTTTGTGGGTGAGAGGTCCTGGGTACGCACGCTTCCAGCGTGCGCGTCTCCGCGAATGGTAGCTTGGGAGGGTCAGTTGTATTCCAAGTGGCACTTCGCCGAGTTTCGCACGCTGGAAGCGTGCGTACCCAGCAAGCGGACCTTAGGGATAAGAGAACCTTCCGCCGCGCTTGTCCCTGATCAGTACGCGGTAGTCGTCACCTTCAAGGGGTATCAGCCTGCACATCTCCTGCAGCCGCGACCGCAGGCGCACGCCTACTCTATCGGTCAGCGTCTCGTCATAGGACGAGCCGATGGGCATGTCGAGATAGTTTGAAGTAAAGATGGTGGTCTTCTTCTCGTTATATCGCTTATTGATGATGTGGGTCATCGTCTCCTGGACCCATTCAGTTGGCTTGCTCGCCCCCAGTTCGTCCAGCACCAGGACCTCGGCCTCGAAAATAGGGGCGAGGATCTTCAACTCTGAGGTATGCGTGTTCGGGTTGTAGCTGTCTTGAATCTCCTTTAACAGATCGCGGAAGTCGTAGAACAATCCCGCAATGCCTTTCTTGATCAACTCTTTGAGGGCGGCAACGGCGAGGTGTGTCTTTCCGACCCCACAACTTCCCAGATAGAGCAGCCCGACATCGACGAGAGGATACTCGTCAACGAACTTCCGCGTATTCATCAGAGCGCGATGAACTGAGGGACATACGGGATCGAAGGTGTCGAACGTGCAGTGCATGAACCCTTTCGGTATCCTTGCCTGCATAAGCAGGACATCCCCGCGTCCCACCCTCTGACATTCGCAGGGCCGGACACCTTTTCTCTCAACGAGTTCCCATCCTGTACCACCACAAGTCGGACACAGGACAAGCTTCAGATTCGCCTTTTCAGCAAGCATTCACTCTTCTCGCGCTATTCACGATCCTGCTTTATACGAGACCACTCTAGGAGATGGGCTGCCAGTCTCAAACCGGCGCGATTATATGGAAGCTACATGAAAAAAGCAATCAGAAAGACCGGTTCGCAGGAAAAATTATTACAACAAAGATGCCGATAAAAAGATTCCGGTTCATCCGGATTAACGTCGTAGATAACACTGCCCTCTTAGCGCGACAGCCCCTTCAACGCCCGCTTCAAGACAGCTTCGATCCCTCGCTCCCCTTCCTCTTGCAGCGCCGCTAATACCGCTCGTTCTGCTACCGGCTTCGCATATCCGAGTTGAATCAACGCCGCCACGGTATCGTCGCGGACATCAATCCCCGAAGGTTCGTATTCGCGAGCAACTGCCGGCGTCTCTTCTTGCTCAACCCTGGAGAGGGCCGCCACCTTGTCTCTTAGCTCGACTACGACACGCTCGGCAGTCTTACGGCCCACCCCGGGTATCATCGTAAGCCGCGCCAGGTCGTTGGTCGTGATCGCAGGAACCAGTTCCGACACCGACATGGAAAGCATCGCAATCGCCAGCTTGGGTCCGATACCGCTCACACTGATGAGTTTCTGAAACAGTTCCTTCTCGCGCACAGTCTGGAAGCCGAACAACTGCAGCGCGTCTTCGCGAACGTGGGTGTGAATCTTCAGCGTCAGATCGGAACGAAGCTCGCCCAGTACATAAAAGGTGGAGAGCGGAATTGTGACTTCGTAGCCTACTCCGCCCACGTCCACGATTATGCTGTTCGGTTGCTTGCTTATCAGCGTCCCGGATAATTGAGCAATCAATTGGCCAGCCCCCTCATCGGCAACTGAGTTTATGAGAGGGGCCGCGAGGGTGTCAAACTGAAGGCAGCCGGCAAAATCGCCCAACGGAGGGCTGGGATTCGGGAGGATCGAGTTTTCTCAGAGCCGTGGCATCTCGGGACCAGATTACGCTCTCTTTTGCCGCAAGCTTCGGGTCCCAAATGCGAATTCTGGCGCCATTTTGAGCGGAACTCCGAAGGTATAAGAACTATTGCAAAACTCGCGAGCTAA
>JBGPFL010000395.1:0-5442 GCA_041483295.1 Blastocatellia bacterium
ACTCTCGGTCATGATACGGCCCCGTGAAAGAGGACTTCAGATTCCATCATAAGATCAGGGTCAGGTTCGGGGATACCGATCTGCAGGCCATTGTCTTCAACGCCAACTTTCTGATCTACTATGACGTCGCGTGGACTGAATACTTCCGCGCGCTCGGCCTCACCTGGCAGGCGATGATTTCAAGCGGTGTCGATACGGTGATTGCTCGCACGACTCTCGAGTTCAAGGCACCCGCGCGGTTCGACGAGGTGCTCGAGGTTTACACTCGCATCTCGAAGATCGGCAAAACCAGCCTCAATTTTGAATTCGAGATCTACCCCGAAGGCGGGGAGCGGCTGGTCAATTCCGCCTCATCACTCTACGTGTGTGTCGACCCGAAGACGCTGCTAAAGATGCGCGTGCCCGACGATCTGCGCCGGCGCATAAGCGACTTCGAGGGAAGAGAACTCTAGCCGCGACTGCGCCGGAAGCCTGGAACGTGACTCTGCGCTGCCTTTGCTAACTCTGCGCCTCCGGGTGAATCGCGCTTTCGCGACAACGAAGTTCCTCGGCAACCGCCTAGACCCGCAGACTCACCGGATGTTATCGTCTAACCTTCACCACAAACCACGGAGGCCAGTATGGCAAGCCAACCCCAGCAATCGAGGGTAATCGGGGGCGGGAGTTTCCTGGTAGAAGATCGCTCCTCTGACGAGGTCTTCACGCCCGAACAGATCACCGAAGAACAACGCATGTTCGCCCGAACCGCCGAGGAATTCCTTCGCAAAGAGGTCATTCCGCAGGAAGATCGCATCTACGCAAAGGACTACTCAGTGCATCGCGAATTGATGCTCAAGGCCGGCGAGCTTGGACTGCTCAGCATCGACATCCCCGAGAAATACGGCGGGCTGGGCCTGAACAAAGTCAGCTCAACGGTAGTCGGCGAGCAGTTCGCCCTGCAATCCTCGTTTGCCGGAACGCAGAGCTCACATGTGAACATCGGCACACTGCCGCTGGTTTTCTTCGGGACTGAAGAGCAGAAGCGAAAGTACCTGCCGAAGCTTGCAAGCGGCGAGTGGATCGGCGCATATGCGTTGACAGAGCCGCACTCGGGCTCGGATGCGCTGGCGGCCAAGACAAGAGCTGTGCTCTCCGAGGACGGGCGCCACTACATTCTCAACGGCCAGAAGATGTGGATCACGAATGGCGGGTTCGCTGACCTGTTCACCGTGTTCGCAAAAGTGGACGGTGAGAAGTTCACTGCGTTCCTCGTCGAGCGCGGAGCCGGGCTGGTTAGCGGGCACGAAGAGAAGAAGCTGGGAATCGACGGGTCATCGACTACGGCCCTGATGCTCGAGGACTGCCGAGTGCCTGTTGAAAACGTCCTGGGTGAGATCGGACGAGGACACAAGATCGCTTTCAACGTTCTGAACATCGGGCGATTGAAGCTGGGGGCGCGCTCGATCGGCTCGATCAAGCTGTCGCTCGGACAGTCAATCCAGTATGCCACGGAGCGACATCAGTTCGGCCAGCCCATCGCGAACTTCGGCTTGATCAAACAGAAGATTGCCGAAATGGCCATCCGCGCTTATGTCGGCGAGTCGATACTCTATCGAACAGTTGGAATGATCGACGAAGCGCTGGAACAGGTCGACAAAGACGACCAGCAGCAGGTGCTTCAAGTTGTAGAGCAGTACGCCATCGAGTGCTCGATAATCAAGGTGTGGGAGAGCGAAGCGCTGGCCTACGTCGTCGACGAAGAGGTGCAGATCTTCGGCGGATACGGATACTCGAAGGACTACCCGGCGGAGCGCGCGTATCGAGACGCTCGGGTCGCGCGAATATACGAAGGCACAAGCGAGATCAACCGCATCGTCATTGCGAGTCAGTTGCTGAGGCGCGCTAAGGCAGGCGAGCTTCCGCTATTTGAGGCTGTAGTCAGAGCCACAAGCGCTGGAAGGACCACTGGAGATACTCTCGAAATGTCAGCAGCCAACGCGGCTTTCTCTCACGAGTTGATGATGCTGGGGGCAGCCAAGGAGATGACTCTGGTCGCGATCGCGGCAGCCAATCGAACATACGGCGATCGCGCTCGCGAGGAGCAGGAAGTGCTCGGGCTTATCGCCGACATGGTAATGGACGTGTACGCATTCGAGAGCGCTCTCCTTCGAACTCAACGGCTCATCGAAGAGCGAGGAAGCCACGCTCCTTCGCTCAACATTCAGACCGATATCACCCGGGTGTTCGCCCGCGAAGCCGCAGCCCGAATAGAACAAGCCGCGCGAACTGTCCTGACCGAGACATCCGGCGGGGACGCGAAGAGCGGGACGGAGATCGATCAGCTGGTTCATCGTGCTCCGATCAAGATGATCGCCTCGCGGCGCAGAATTGCCGATGCGATGATCTCGGCCCGGAAGTATTACTTGTAGTAAGATTCTGGAGTTCCAGTCATAGCGTGCGAGCATCTGGCGACCGCGAAGCCGGCCGGAACCGCTTGGGCCGGTTAGAAGCTGCTTAATCAATACTATTGAAAACACTCCCCTCCGCCAGTACAATCCCAACTGAAGCTTCTGCCCCTCCACATTAAGCTAAGCGCAAACATCCTCATTCAACGATAAGCGCCACTGAACTCACAAACCTCACCCGCCTGGCCCTGAAGTCTGACTAGCCGCTGAAGGAGGCCCACATAACTATGAAGGAGTTTCGATTCCTGCTTCTCTCGGTTGCAGCCGCGATAGCTCTCTCAATCACGGCTTCCGCGAATACTCTTTACGTCTCAACCGCCGGCAACGACAACAACCCGGGCTCGTCATCTCAGCCCTGGCGCACTCTTCAACACGCGGTCGATACCATAGTCCCGGGCGACACGATTCTCGTTCGCCCCGGAAGCTACGCCGGATGCCGAATCGGACGATCCGGGACCGCGGGTGCGTTGTGCACTCTCAAAGCCGACGCCGGAGCAACGGTCCTGATCAATGCCCTCGGTCCCGCGAACCGGCACACCAGTTTGATCGAGGTCGAGAACTTCGATGCCATCGTCAGCTACTGGAGTATTGACGGATTCGAGCTCGCCGGCGCGCCTCGATACGGCTGCGATCTTCGGAACACCGATCACGTCAGCGTCCAGAACTGCTACGCTCACAACAGCGGGTTGACCGGCATCTTTCTTGCCTTCTGCTACTACCCCGTAGTTCAGAATAACGAGTCGGCGTTCAACGGAGAGCATGGAGTCTATCAGAGCAACAGCGGCGACTACCCGACTATTCGGGGCAACAACCTGCATCACAACTTCGCCGCCGGGATTCATATGAACGGCGACAGGAACTTCACACCCGGCGACGGCATCATCTCCTTCGCGGTTGTAGAGAAAAACGTGGTGTGGGAGAACGGCACCGGCGGCGGCTCCGGCATCAACTGCGACGGCGTATCCGACAGCATCATTCGCAATAATCTGCTTTATAACAATCACGCAAGCGGCATATCGCTCTTCGCTATCGACGCCTCTGAAGGCTCGAGCCGCAACAAGGTCTATAACAACACGATCGTTATGCCCGCAGGCGCGCGCTGGTGTATCAACATTCCGGCGTCCACCGAAGGCCAGGCGAATCCCGTCGGCAACAAGATCAAGAACAACATTCTCTACAACCCGCACGCGTTTCGGGGATCGGTAACCATCTACAGTAGAACGGCGGCGGCCTTTGAGAGCGACTACAACATTGTGGTGAGCCGCTTCAGCGCTGACGACGGCAACTCGAATATGTCCCTGGCTCAATGGCAGGGACTGGGCTTCGATCAGCACTCGAGAGTCGGGAGTCCCGATCTCCTGTTTGTGAGTACGGCGGCGAATGACTATCACCTGAAGAGTGGTGCGCCCGCCATCGACGCCGGGACCTTTCTCGCTGAAGTGAACGACGATCTGGCGGGGGCGGTGCGGCCACAAGGGGCCGCATATGACGCAGGCTGCTACGAGAACGGAGGGGGTGCGCCCGGCCCGATTCCGGCTCCAGTAGCCGATTTCACGGCGAGCCCACTGACCGGGACCGCGCCTCTCGCGGTGCAGTTCACGGACCA
Source organism: Blastocatellia bacterium (assembly GCA_041483295.1). Lineage (GTDB taxonomy): Bacteria > Acidobacteriota > Blastocatellia > UBA7656 > UBA7656 > DASYSA01. The sequence goes on from JBGPFL010000395.1 coordinate 4,051, forward strand.
CTCCACTGCGGGCCTGACCACCTGGACGTGGGACTTCGGAGACGCCACTATTTCAACGGCCACAAACCCGAATCATACATATCTGAACCCGGGCAGTTTTACCGTGAGTCTCACGGTCAGCAACACGTCAGGCCAGAATACCAAGAGCAGGACCGGATACATCAGCGTTGCAGCAGCGGCTGCCCGAGACTTCTTCTGCACATCACTGAGTGTCGATACGGGAAAGCTGATGTCCGGAGATCACACAAGCGTACACACATCGGACAATGATTTTCTGAAGACCAAGGCAGGCAAACTCGAAGGCAAGTTTGCGGACGTCGTCACGTATGTGTACGACACCGGACTCGGCTCGATGTCGAGCCTCTTGGTAACCTCAGAGTCGCGCTCGTCCGCGACTCCACAGCGGCAGCGCGTGATGTTGTTCAATACGGGCACGTTGAGCTGGGATGTGCTAGACGACCGGAACATCGCCGGCGGCGGAGACGTGACAACCATGATCACGGTGTCCAATCCGTCGCAATACCTGTCGCCCGCGGGGCAGGTGCAGGTTAGGATCCGGACCGGGGATTCGTCAAACCAGAAGTGGAAACACTCAATCGATCTTGTTAAGCTCACGGGAGCGCCCTGACACTTCACCGCAAGAGCGCAAAGAACGAAGGGGTTGCGCAGGCAAGAAGGATGTTGCTCCTACGGTCTACGCACACGCCAGCCCTGCGGCTGATCACTCTTGTGCTGTTTGTCTCTCACATCACACCGAGACCAGCGCGCGGAGATGACTAAGCGGTCATCTGATGCTATGCTGCTTTTCCTCACATTTCTCACTACCCTCGGAGGAGAAAATGAAATTCGTCTCACTAGCTGTGATTGCTATCAGCCTCTTCCTGACGGCCGGCTATTCAAGGCCGGAGCAGGCGGATGTGGTCTTCATCAACGGAAACGTCTACACGGTGAACGAAAGACAGCCCCGCGCCGAAGCGATCGCCGTAAAAGGCGGCCGCATTATTTTCGTCGGCTCGAATGCGCGCGTGAAGACTTACCAGGGCAACGCTACCCGGGTAATCGACATTCACGGCAATACGGTCGTGCCGGGCCTGACCGATTCGCACTATCACCTGAGCGGGGTTGGCGCCCGCGAGATCAACCTGAACCTCGAGGGTATAATCAGCCTCGATCAGTTTCTCGCAAAAGTGAAGGAGCGGGTCGACCGCGCCAAACCCGGCGAGTGGGTGACGGGCCGGGGGTGGATCGAGACCTTCTGGAAGCCGCCCGTCTTTCCGACTCGATGGGATCTGGACAAGATATCGGCAAACAATCCGGTGATCCTGACCAGGGCGGATGGCCACGGCGCGGTAGCCAACAGCGCGGCGATTAAGCTTGCCGGCGTCACAAAAG
>JBGPFL010000396.1:0-5429 GCA_041483295.1 Blastocatellia bacterium
AGGCTGCAGGACTCGGGCGAATACGAATGCTTCTACTTCGTCGCCGATCTGCACGCGCTGAGCAGCGACTACGCCGACACAAGCGCGATCAAGCAGAACACCATTGATATGGTGTGCGATTGGATCGGCGCCGGGCTCGATCCCCAACTATCGACTCTATTCATCCAATCCACCATTCAAGAACACGCGGAGCTTCATTTGATCCTTTCGGCGGTGACGCCGCTCGGCTGGCTCGAACGCGTGCCAACCTACAAAGAACAGCGCGAAAACATCACCGAGAAGGACATCGGCAACTATGCTTTTCTCGGGTATCCTGTACTGCAAGCGGCCGACATCATCATGTACAAGGCCGACTTTGTCCCGGTTGGCCGGGACCAGGCGCCGCACGTCGAGGTGACCCGTGAGATCGCTAGGCGCTTCAACAACTTTTATGGCGACGTCTTCCCCGAGCCGAAGGAGCTTCACACCGAAGTGCCGGTGCTGCCCGGAACCGACGGGCGCAAGATGTCCAAGAGCTACGGCAACGCGATCTACCTGATCGACTCTGCCGAAGTCGTGCGCGAGAAGGCGCGGATGATGATCACCGACCGCACTCGCATCAAGCGAACCGACCCCGGCCATCCCGAGGCCTGCGATGTCTGCCAAATGCATCGCTTCTTTGCGCCGGGACAACTCGCCGATAGTCTCGATGACGATTGCCGCAACTCTCGCATCGGATGTGTTGATCGCAAGCGTTTCCTCGCGGACTCGATAATCGACCGCTACGGCGGCATCGCCGAGCGCAGCCGCCAGTTGCGTGACCATCCGGACCGGGTGATCGCGCTTCTAAAGGATGGGAGCGCGCTGGCTCGCGCCGAAGCGCAGAAGACGATGGCAGAAGTGCGACGGGCAATTAAGATCGACTGGGATTGAGCGAGCTATGGAAGAGAAAGAGACCAAAGACCGCGCGGGGAATCTGGAACGCGGGGACGGAGCGCCGGATTCAGCCACATCCGCGCCTTCATCGCGCTCAGGCGAGATGACCGTCCTCGCGTCCCCGCGTCCCGGCGCCGCTACAGGACTCGCCCGGGAGGTCGGACTGGATGCTCCCGCGCCCGATTCGGCCGATCAATACAAGATAAAGCTCGAGATATTCGAGGGGCCGCTCGACCTGTTGCTGTACCTGATCAGCAAGGAGGAGGTCTCCATATACGACATACCGATTGCGCGGATAACCGAGCAGTATCTGGACTATCTGCGCGCGATGCAGGAACTGGACATCGGAGTTGCGGGCGAGTTTCTGGTGATGGCGGCGACGCTGATACACATCAAGTCGCAGACCCTGTTGCCGCGGGATCCGAACGCGCCTCCGGATGAGGACGACCCCCGCAACGAACTGGTTTATCAACTGCTCGAACACCAGAAGTTCAAAGCAGCAGCCGATGTGCTGTACCAGCGGAGAACAATTGAAGCAGGGGCGTTTACTCGCGGAGCCACAGAGAGCGATAAGGACAATCCCGAAGTTGCGGCGACGATCTTTCAGTTGTTCGAGGTTTTCCGGGAGGTGTTGAACCGCCAGCTCGCGATCACGGAGATTGAGATCGCTCGCGAAGAGATGACGATGGCTGAAAAGCTGAAGGAGATCAAGAGACTGGTGGCGACGTCACACCAGGTGCGAGTGCGCGACATGTTCGAGCAGGCGCGGTCGCGTCGCGAGATAGTATTGATCTTTCTGGCCGTACTCGAGCTGGTTAAGGAGCTGGTCATCCGGCTCCGCCAATCCGAGATCTTTGGCGAGATAGTCCTTGTGAGGCGGGAGGAAGCTACCGAAGATCCTTCCCCGGTAGAGGCAGACTAAGCCACGGCCTTTATGAGCCAGTGAAGCGCGAAACGACAAACGCGAAACGAATCATATATGACCATTCAGGAACTGAAGCCCATAATTGAATCCCTCGTTTTTGTCTCGGAAGATCCCATAACCATTAAACAGATTGCATCTATACTGGAAGGCGAGAGCGTCAACGACATAGAGGAGGCATGCGGCGAATTGATGGAGGAGTTCAACGCGCGAGGCGGCGGGCTCGAGATGCGGGTGCTGGCGAGCGGCTACCGAGTCACGACGCGGCCTGAGTTCAGCGAGTACGTTCGCCGTTATTTGAAGTCGCAACCGTCTGCTCGCCTCTCGATTGCCGCGCTCGAGACGCTTGCGGTGATCGCGTACAGACAACCTATCACGATACCCGAGATTCTGGAGATTCGGGGCGTGACTTCGACTTCGGCAATCAAGACCTTGCTGGACCGCCGTCTCATAGTGGCCAAGGGGCACAAGGAGGTGGTCGGCCACCCGATGCTGTACGGCACGTCGAAGGAATTCCTCATTCAGTTCGGGCTGAGCGATCTGACCGAGCTACCCAATCTGGAGGATTTCGAAGACCTGATGAATGCGTGAGACGATTGGGGATTGCGGATTGGGGATTGCGGATTTGGGGATTTGGGGAGAAGGCGTCGTGAGGTCCTAGAATCCGAGAAACCAGAATCCGCAATCCGCAATCCGCAATTTCTCATGGAAGAGCGTCTCCAAAAGATAATAGCCGCCGCCGGAATCGCGTCGCGTCGCGGCGCCGAAGAGATGATTCGTCGCGGCGAGGTCGTCGTGAACGGTAAACGCGTGACCGAGCCGGGAACAAAGGCCAATCCAGACCGCGATCACATCAAAGTGAGAGGCAAGCTGATCAATCCTCAACTTGCCGCCGCCGAGAAGCACTATCTCCTGGTTAACAAACCGCGCGGCTACCTCTCATCTGTATCGGACCCGAAGAAGCGACCGCTGGTGATGGACCTGCTGCCTGCAGGTGTAAGGCGTGGACTCCACCCGGTCGGCCGCCTCGACTTCAATACGGAAGGGTTGATGATCCTTACCAATGATGGCGAGCTAACACGACTGCTGACAGAAGGGGGAGTTGTCCCGAAAGTCTATAGCGTTAAGGTTAAGGGTTCCCCTTCCGAAGATCAGATCGCGCGGCTGCGTCGGGGCATCCGGCTCGGCGGTACACGAACCGCGCCCGCCGAGATCAAACTCGTCGAACGGACCAAACTGGGCGGCAACGCCTGGTACCAGGTAACGCTGCGCGAAGGCAAGAACCAGCAGATCAGGCGTATGTTCGATGCAATCGGCCATTCAGTCGTCAAACTCCGCCGTGTCAGTGTGGGCCACGTGACTGACCACGGACTTGCGCCGGGTCAGTATCGGGACCTCAGGAGAGGCGAGGTATCAAGATTCTTTCCCGCGAAACCGAAGCAGGCCCGCGAGAAAACAGCACAATCCTCTGCCGGTCCCAAGCGCAGAGATCCCCAACACGCCTGAAGCCTAGAGCGTTTCTCGTTCCTCGTTCCTCGTTTGCCGTTTGCCGTTGGGGTTTCTCTAGAAACCGGTCGCCATCGAATCCGTGAACGAGCCAACAACCAAAAGACGACAACGAGAAACGACAAACGAGAAACGAGAAGCGGGACTGTGCATGATTTTTTCAAACTCCCAGTGTAGAATAACCATTTCCCATCGGCTCCCATTATCCCCCCCTTTTTGCATCCAGTGGAGCGCGGGCAGCCGCTGGCGGAGGTTATGATGGATTTCGAGTTGAATGAAGAGCAACAACAGATCAAGCGATCCATAAGAGAGTTCGCTGAGGCCGAGCTCAGGCCTCACGTCCTGGAATGGGACGAGTCCCAACACTTCCCCATCGAGTTACTGCCCAAGTTCGCCGAGTTGGGGATTATGGGAGTGCTGTTTCCTGAAGAGTATGGCGGCGCGGGAATGGGCTACATCGAGTATGCGACGATCATTGAAGAACTCGCCCGTGTGGACCCTTCGATCTCTCTGTCGATAGCGGCTCACAATTCGTTGGGGGCCGGCCACATCTTCATTGGCGCGAGTGAGCAGCAGAAGCAGAAGTACCTGATTCCGATGGCTAAGGGCGAGTATTTCGGGGCGTGGGGGCTTACAGAACCCAGTTCGGGGTCGGATGCAAGCTCGATGCGCACGACTGCCGCGCGCCGCAATGGCGGCTGGGTAATCAACGGCTCGAAGAATTTCATAACCAATGCGACTTTTGCCGGAGCAACCGTCGTGCTTGCCATCAGCGATCGCGCTGCCGGCTCACACGGTATTTCAGCGTTCATCGTGGACCGAGGCGCCACGGGCTTCTCGGTTTCAAAGAAGGAGAACAAGCTCGGCATGCGAGCCAGCGACACGGCGTCGCTGGTGTTCGACGACTGCTTCGTGCTCGAAGCGAATTTGATCGGCGATGCCGGCCAGGGATTCATTCAAGCGATGCGCGTGCTTGATGGAGGCCGCATTTCGATCGCGGCGCTTGCTGTAGGGGTGGCGCAGGGCGCTTATGAGGCGGCGTTGCGCTACTCGAAAGAGCGGTACCAATTCGGCCGGCCGATTGCCGAGTTCCAGGCGATTCAGTTCAAACTTGCAGACATGGCAACCCAGATCGACGCTGCCCGGCTCCTGACCTACCGTTCGGCTGCGATGAAGAATAGCGGAAAGGTTACGACCAAGGAATCATCGATGGCCAAACTCTACGCAAGCGAGGTGGCCGTGCGCGTGGCCGAAGAGTCGGTCCAGATTCACGGCGGTTATGGCTTCATCAAGGATTATCCGGCTGAGAAGTATTGGCGCGACTCGAAGCTGTGTACGATAGGAGAGGGGACGAGCGAGATACAGCGGATGGTGATCGCGCGCCAATTGCTGAGAGCGTGAAAAAACGTTTGTCGTTTCGCGTTTGTCGTTTCGCGTTCAGGATTCGATGGCGACCGGTTCATCGAGAGAGACCGGAACGCGAAACGCGAAACGAGAAACGATAAACGAGAAACGACAAACGAGAAACGACCCACGACAAACGAGAAACGCAAAACGACAAACGAGAAACGACAAACGAACCTGCAACGAATACTGGACGGCGACAGACTGTCTATCGGTCGAGCCATCAGCACAGCCGAAGACGGCGGACGCGAGGCCGCTGACTTGCTCAAGCAGATATTTCCTCACACAGGCCGTGCGCTGGTCGTTGGGATAACGGGCTCGCCGGGAGCCGGTAAAAGCACTCTGGTTGACCGGCTGGCAGCCCACTATCGCGCCACTGGAAATAAGGTCGGCATAGTGGCCGTTGACCCTTCGAGCCAGTTTACCGGCGGGGCCCTTCTTGGGGACCGGATTCGCATGCAGAATATGGCCACCGATCCCGGCGTCTTCATCCGAAGTATGGCGGCTCGTGGATACCTTGGCGGCATCTCCCGCGCCACAGGGGATGCGGTAGCGATACTCGATGCCGCCGGGTATAATACGATCCTTGTTGAAACCGTAGGCGTGGGCCAGGACGAAGTCGAAATCGTAAAGACAGCCGATGTAACCGTGGTCGTGCTCGTACCGGGGATGGGCGACGACA
>JBGPFL010000397.1:0-5426 GCA_041483295.1 Blastocatellia bacterium
GCCCCGCAGCCGCTCTCTTCAAGGACGTGCCACAGGTCCGTGCTAAGCCCGTCGCTGATGTCTATCATCGCCGTTGCAAGCCCGGCTTCACCGATTGCCTGACCCAGTTTCAACCTCGGCTCAGGTGCAAGGTGCTTCAGCAAAGCCCGCCGGCGCGCCTGGCTCCTATCATCAGAAAGTTCATCTTCTAATCTGTGTCCTGCTTCAAGCAAGCGTAGTCCCAGCGCCGACGCCCCAAGGTCGCCTGTCACGTAGATGATGTCTCCCGCTTTGGCGCCGCCGCGCGTTACCGCTCGGCCTCGCGCGCATTCGCCAATCACGCTGGTGTCGAGGAACAGGGGGCCCGGAGAGCTCGACGTGTCGCCTCCGATGATCGACACCCCGCACTGGTCGGCCAGGTCCACAATTCCGCGGAAGAGGTCGTCGACAAACTCGGATTTGGTTGATGGCGGTAAGGCTATGCTGACCATGGCGAAGCGCGCGATCGCGCCCATTGCGGCCACGTCGCTCAGCGTAACCGCGAGCGCCTTGTGACCTAACAACTTCGGCGCCGCCCACCCGGCCCGAAAGTGAACGCCCTCAACCACCAAATCGCAGCAGGCGATCAAGTCGGAACCGGGCTCGAGGCTTACCACGGCGGCATCGTCCCCTATACCGACGAGCACTCGGCGGCTGCCTCGTGCGCGCGCCCTGATTCGGGAGATTATTTCACCTTCTGTCGGCATGAGTTAATTCAGGAACCGAGATAGTATCACTCCTCGCGAAAAGCCGACCAACCAATCCTGCCAATAATTAGTATAGAAAAGGCGAAAGGCGTGTTGTAGAATGAAGCCCTCTGCCTCCATCTGATCCCCATTGAGAGAAGTCTTGTAATAGTCTGTTGGTGAAAGACACTTGCCGCCTCCTGTGCCTTTTGTAGGGGCGCGGCCACTCGATATGGAGATAGACCTCTATACAGACCTTTCTGCTTTCAACGCTCTAACTCCGGAGGAGCAAGAGGAAGAAGCGGAGCGCCTTCGAGCGGCCCTGGCTACGCCTGAGCCACCGCCGAAGCCACCGCCCAAGCCGGCGATGGCTAGGGTTATGGTCGCGCCGTCCGCCGCGTTCGTAGGGCATGTTATGGCCGACACTCCCGGCTCAGTGATTCTTCGCGCAGTGGACATACTGCCCGAAGAAGATGAGCCGGAACCCGAGCCAGCACCTGAACCGAAAGCTGAGCTGATACCTGAGCCTCAGCCAGCCAGTAACCCTCCTGAAAGCATAGGTCGGAAGGTGAAGATGGACGACCAACTAAAAGTTAGCGGCCCCCTCTTAGATCTAGGCATTCCAGCCTCAAAGTCGGACAGCGGTCTGATAGTTTGTCCCGTCTGCAGCAGTCGATCGAACCCCCAGGATCTGTTCTGTATCGGATGCGGTTCCTTCCTTAACGAGCCAGATATGCCGGAGGTTGAAGTGATAGATACTCCGTCATGCGTTGATTGCGGCGCGGCCGTGGAGCCAGGTGAAATCTTTTGCCCGTCGTGCGGCTCAGCTCTGCCCGGTTGATATCTCTCGCCTCTCATCCGCGCTGATGACGCCTTTGCGTACGAGCAGGTCGAGCAGTCGGTTGAACGCCGCCAGGACGCTAATCGAAGCGCCTTTGCCGAGGAGTTCTCCCATGAACTCCTCGCGGGTAAGAAGTCCCTTCTGTGCGAGTCGATCCACCAGCAGCCATAGCGGTCGCGAGAGTCGTTCAGCAGTTTGGGCAGCATCGGATGAGATCGCCTCGAACTTCTCCTCGTTGTTCTGAACAACCGCCTTGTTGTTGATGAAATCGACCACCTTTTCGGCGGTGACTCCGCGAGCACGTAGAAGCTCGCTAGCGAACGATCGTTGGTCCCTGATCAGTCCCAGCATCAAGTGCTCCGTTCCAATGTGGCCCTTGTGGAGCTTTTCACTCTCCTCGGCCGCACCGAGCAGAGCCTGCTGGGCGCCCGGCGCCAACGGCAGATCGACCGATGCGTGAATCTTCTCCTTCGATATCGTGCGTGAAGCAATCTCGCTGCGAATCGCGTCAATCTTGGCTGAGCATCGGAGAACAGACCCTGCACAAGTATCCTGTCTTCTCGCAATATCCCCAGCAAAATGTGTTCGGCTTCAATTGCCTGCGCTCCGAACTGACTTGCTTCATATCGCGCGAAGAAGATCACTCGCCGCGCCTTCTCGGTGTATCTCTCAAACATCACGCCTCCACTTGTAGACGGACAGAGCACAGTAGATCGGACTCATCGTGCCGCGCTTTCGATTGATGCCCGCAAGGCTTCGATCGCCAACACCGCACAGTGCATCTTCGCTGCGGGAAGACGGCCGAGCGCCTCGGTAACAGTTGTTCTGTCGAAGGACCTGATCTCAACAAGCGATCGGCCGATGATCAACTCGGTCAGAGCCGAGGCGGCCGCGATAGTCGGGGGACACCCTTCCGCCTTCACCTTCGCGTCCACAAGCCTATCGCCTTCGATGCGAACGGTGAGCCGGATCCTGTCCATGCAGACCGCGTTCGTCACGTCTCCAATCCCCGAAGGGTCTTGAAGCTCGCCCACGTTGCGGGGATTGGCAATATGATCTGCTACCTGCCGGGTGTACATCGTTCACTTTGTCATTGGTCACTTGTCATTAGTCATTGGTTCTTGTTGCTCGCCAGTTCTCGCGTGCTGATAACAATGCCTTGCGGCTTGGCAGGCTACCCTTGCGGAGCGCCGTGAAGTCATAGAGCCTGGGAAAATACGAGTGACAAATGACCAATGACAATTGACAAATGATTACAAATCGGAAACCAGGCTCTCCCTGGTTTCCGCGCCCTCGGATGGCAGCATACCACGGAGCCGCTCGAGGGTTTCCTCCAGCGCCGAGACTGCGTAATCGACCTCGTCGCGCGTGGTATATGCGCTCAGGCTGAAGCGGAGACTGCCTCGAACTTCCTCGCGACTGAGTCCAAGCGCGGTGAGCACGTGACTCGGTTCAAGCGAACCTGAAGCGCACGCCGATCCGGTCGATACGGCGATCCCTTTTAAGTCTAGCGCGATGAGCAGGCTCTCTCCGTCCACGCCGCGAAAGCTCAAGTTCGAAATGTTAGGTACCCGCCGCTCAACGTCGCCGTTCACCTGTACGCCGTCGCATCGCGCGATAACCTGCTGTTCGAGATAGTCTCTAAGCTCACGCATTCGCGCTGGGCCGCTGTCTGAGTTGGCGGAAGCGAGTTCGGCAGCCCGACCCAGGGCTACGATGCCCGGAACATTCTCCGTGCCGGGTCTGCGGTCCCGCTCCTGGTGGCCCCCAAAAAAGATCCTGGCGAGCTTGACACCCTTTCGGATGAAGAGCGCGCCGACGCCCTTAGGAGCATGAATCTTGTGGCCGGATAGGGAAAGCAGATCGACGCCGAGGCGCTTAACATCGACAGATATCTTGCCCGTTGACTGCACGGCGTCGGTGTGAAAATGCAAGTGCCTGTTTCCTTGTGCGCGGGCCGAAGCTACAACGCGGGCTATCTCTTCGATCGGTTGCACGGTGCCGGTCTCATTGTTGGCATGCATTACTGAGATCAGTATTGTGTCTTCCAAGATTGCCGCGCGCAATTCATTCAGGTTCACGAGTCCCCTTGAAGAAACCGGCATATAGGTGACGCGGAAGCCGCTGCGTTCAAGCTCTTCGCAGGTTGCAAGCACCGCGGGATGCTCGATGCTGGTCGTGATGATGTGCCGGCCGTGCTTCATGTGGGCATAGCATATGCCGCGCAATGCGAGGTTGTCGGCTTCAGTGCCTCCGGAGACGAAGACTATCTCGGCTGGGGCGGCATTCAGCAGGGTGGCAACCTGGCGTCGCCCCCTTTCAACCGCGGCTTTTGCGCTCTGGCCAAACGAGTGGACCGATTGCGCGTTGCCGAAGTCTTCGGACAGAAATGGCAGCATCGCCTCGAGCACTTCCGGGGCGACTGCAGTGGTAGCGCTGTTGTCGAGATAGACCTTCATTGGTCCGTTGTCCGTTGTCCGTGGTCCGTTGTTGGTTGCTCAAGAGTGTGATCGGTGCCGGCGACTCTACAACTGACCACGGACAACGGACAACGGACCACGGACAAATGATTATTCATGCTCTTCTATCCACTCTTCATGCCAGGCCATCTGGATGGCTTCCAGCTTCTTTTCATTCGATTCCCTTGAATCATCACTGAAGCCCTCGAGATCCATAACGTACCGGTGCAGGTCGGTGAAGCGCACGGTGAGCGGATCGATGTCAGGATGCGTCTCCAGCAGCTTTATTGCAATCTCTTCGGTGTCAGTCCATTTCAATTCCCGCATGAGTCCTTCTCCGGTTCTCTTAATTCCGCCTGATTAATCGGGCTCAAATTCCACAACCCTCTCTGACTAAGTCGTCTGAACAAAAGCGCAGGTAGCTTCACTACAGGCTGCGAACCTGACGCCCGATAGGATTCTCCAATTGAGCCAGTCACCCGCGTCACGATTGCTTCGCGCGGGGTTGGCTCTACGTATTCGCCGTAGAGCTAGTCCGCTATCTTCACCGTCACGTCTCCCTTGACGACTGCCTGGCAACCCAACCGCGAGTGCAGCGTCAGCCCATCAGCCAGATAGAGGCGATCCTCTTCGTCATCCTGCATCTCGGAGAGGTTCTGTTCGCCCTGTTTCACTATGACGTGACAAGTCGTACAGGCGCAGTTGCCCCCACACGCATGTTCGAGCGGTATGCCGAAGTTCAGCGCGACATCCAGCAGCGACCCCTCCAGACCGTGCTCGTGGTACGGCGTAACGCCGGGCTTGTATTCGACCGTCTCGTTCTTCCCGTCCGGCAAAATGAACGTGACCCTGTAGGCCTTCTTTCCGGTCTCCGGGCTTTCAGTCTCTGCGACTGCGGCTCCGCTTTTCTCTGCTGCTTCCATATCTAGCCTTCGGCAACCTCCGACGCCTTGCGGTCCTTCAGCGCCGCAAGCACCGCATTGTCCATAATCATCTCCGCAAGGTGCTGAGACGCATCATCGAGCTTCTTGATCTTTTCGCGAATCAAAAGATGATCCTCGCCGGCGACAGCCAGCCGAAGTTCATCAAGCGCGCGTCGTATTCCATCCTGCTCTTCCTTGCCCACCAATGCTTCGGCCCGCTCCGCCAGCGCCTTCTCCGCCGCTCGCATAACGGTCCCTGCTTCGTTGCGTGATTCGATCACCTGGCGCCTGCGGATATCCTCTTCCGCGAACTCCACCGAGTCGATAAGCATCTTCTCGATCTGCTCGTCGCTCAAACCATAAGACGGCTTCACTTCTATCGACTGCTCCTGGCCCGTCCGCCGGTCGCGCGCGCTGACCGTCAGGATACCGTTCGCGTCGATCAGGAACCGCACCTCGATGCGCGGCAGGCCCGCCGGCATGGGCGGAATGCCCTTCA